>CATPBN010000052.1 GCA_955652635.1 uncultured Gemmatimonadaceae bacterium | reverse complement strand
GGCAACTGCAACCGGCTCTGGGGCGCGCTCATCGGCGGAGTGGGATTCGGATTCTTCATAGATGAGATCGGGAAGTTCATCACACGAGATTCGCGGTCAGTTTGAATTGGTCGAGAAATCGGAAGCGCTCATCGTCGGTGGGCATCGAGCGAAACTAAAACGCCGCGCGTAGCGAAAGCCAGCTCGGCGGCACCCCCATACGGAACCCGGCACACAGGTCGCACACATCACGAAAGAAGGGCCGCTTTATGAGAGCGGACCTTGCTGACAGAAATCTGCACACAACAAAGACTTACAAGAAATCGGGACGGCCGGATTTGAACCCGCGACCCCCTGAACCCCATTCCGGTGCGCGACCACTATCTGCCCGCGACTGCTCGTGACCGCGAGAAAAAGTTATCCGAAAGTTATCGTCACGTGCCCAAAAACCGCACTAGACCACAAGCCTGTACAACTCCAGGCAACAATGCAAAACGGGCTAGCCGCGAGGCTAACCCGTTGCAATTCAATAGTTATGTCCTTGTGCTACAACAGCTCCCGAGGAGGGACTCGAACCCCCGACCCGGTGATTAACAGTCACCTGCTCTACCACCTGAGCTACTCGGGAATAGCTATCCAAACTAGCCACTCCGATCATCGGAATCAACCGACGCAAATCCTCTTCCGGGCGGAAGTAACTCCATCGTAAGCTTCGTTCGTTACCTTCTTACCCATGCGCGCAAAACGTAATGGCACTCAACGCCAGACCGCCTTGGTCACTGGCGGCTCTGGCGGCATCGGACTCGAGCTGGCGAAAAATCTCGCCCGCGCTGGATTCGATTTGGTCCTCGTCGCACGAAAGCGCGACACCCTTGAGGCTGCTGCCGGTCAGCTCGAAGGGAAGTTCGGCATCAGGGCGCATGTGTTCGCCGCGGATCTACGGCTCCAGGACGCCCCGCAGGCGATCTTCGACTTTCTGAGCAACGAGAACATCGACATCGATGTCCTCGTCAACAACGCCGGATTCGGTCTGGGCGGCGAGTTCGCCGACACGGCAATCCAGCGCGAGCTCGACATGATTCAGGTCAACATCGCCGCGCTCACCCACCTCACCAAGCTGTTCATTCCACCGATGATCAAGCGCAAGTCGGGTCGAGTGCTCAACGTTGCGTCGACGGCCGCATTTCAGCCCGGGCCACTGATGGCCGTGTACTACGCTACAAAAGCGTACGTGCTCAGCTTTTCAGAGGCACTCGCCGAAGAGCTGCGCAACACTGGCGTCACCGTTACTGCGCTTTGTCCCGGACCAACCCAGACGGATTTCGCCGAGGCGGCGCAAATGACGAACTCTCGCCTCTTCAGAACTTTCGGGGCTGCGGACGCCGCGGACGTCGCAAAGTATGGGTTCGACGCGATGATGCACGGCAAGCGACTCGCGATCCCGGGCTTCACGAACAAGGTGATCGCTCAAGCGAACAGGTTTGCGCCGCGGACTCTCACCACCAAGATTTCGCGAATCCTTCAGGAATCGCGCAACTAAACACTCTCGTTCGCGCTAAAGCGCGAGCTGGGTGGACATCGGCCCGGCTTCAGCAACCATCAGTCGCGATGATATCTCCAACGGCGGGGAACGGCGCTCGAGCAGCGGAGCGAGCCAGCGGCCCGTATGCGATTCCTTCACGCGTGCGACGTCCTCGGGACGTCCCATCGCAACCACTCTTCCACCGCCGACCCCGCCCTCCGGACCGAGATCGATCACCCAGTCAGCTAGCTTGATGACGTCGAGATTGTGCTCGATCAATACGAGCGAGTGGCCCTGCTCGAGCAGGCGGTCGAAAACCTTCGCCAGCTTTCGGATGTCCTCGAGATGAAGTCCGGTCGTCGGCTCGTCCATGACGTACATCTTCTTTCCGGATTTCTTTCCCGCCAGCGCCAGCTCTCGCGCGATCTTGATGCGTTGCGCCTCGCCACCGGATAGGGTCGTCGCGGGCTGTCCAAGACGCACGTAGCCGAGCCCGACCTGTTGGAGCTGCCAGAGCGCCTGTCCAAGTTTTTCCTCGCGTGGGAAAAACCGGATTGCCTGATCCACGGTGAGATTGAGCACTTCGTGGATGTTCTTGCCGCGCACAGTCACGTCGAGCACTTCCGGCTTGTAGCGCTATCCCCCACAATCCTCGCACGGAACGTACACGTCGGCCATGAACACCATTTCAACTTCGAGCGCGCCCGCACCCTCACATGCCTCGCACCGTCCACCCTCGACGTTGAAGCTGAAAGTTCCGGGAGTGTATTTTCGCTGACGCGCGAGCGGTGTATCCGCGAAGATGCACCGGATTTCGTCGAACGCCTTCACGTATGTGACGGGATTCGACCGCGGTGATTTCCCGATCGGACTCTGATCTATCATCACGACGTCCTCGAGTGCATCGAAGCCGGTGATCGTCTCGTATTTGCCGACCTTTTCGCCGAGGTGAAGCTTCGCCGAATGTTCGCCGACCAGGTGCGTCTCGAGCGCTCGGTAGAGAACATCGTGCACGAGAGTGCTCTTTCCAGAGCCTGATACTCCCGTCACGACTGTCAGTGCGCCGAGGGGAATCCGGACTTCAACATCCTGGAGATTGTGCTCGCGCGCTCCGGTCAGCGTTATCCAGCGTGGACCGAGCCTGCGCCTCTCACTCGGCAGCGGAATCGTGCGCGCTCCGGTTACGTACTGTCCCGTAAGCGGACTCTCGGCGATGCGCGAGATCGGTCCGGCGAATACGATCTCGCCTCCGGATTCGCCGCTTCCCGGTCCCAGCTCCACCATGTAATCAGATGCTTCGATAGCGGCGAGATCGTGCTCGACAACCAGGACGCTGTTGCCGGCATCGCGCAGTCGTTGCAGCAGCTTGAGGAGTCTGTCCATGTCGCGCGAATGCAGCCCAATGGATGGCTCATCGAGAACGTACAGCGTATCCACGAGCTGGGAGCCGAGCGAGTTCGCTAGCCCGATGCGCTGCGCCTCACCGCCGGAAAGCGTGCGAGTCGCGCGATTCATGGAGAGATAGCCGAGCCCGACGTCGCGGAGAAATGTCACGCGATCGCGCGCTTCCTTGAGAATCATCGCGGCGACAGCACGCTCGAACTCACTCAGCCGAAGGTCGTTCAACCAGACGGAAAGCTCGTCGACAGGAAGCTCAGCGACCTGGGCGATGTTGAGACCGGCAACGCGCACATTCAGCGCTTCAGGCTGGAGCTTGGTGCCGTGGCAGCGCGGACACTCCTGCGCGGTTTGATACTGCCGCAGAAAGACGCGGATGTACTGCTTGTACCGTTTGTCCTCGAGATCGCGAAGGAACGGAAAAATCCCTTTGTATCCACGCGTCTTCGAATGCAACAGTAGCTGGCGATGCGCGGCATTGAGATGATCCCACGCCTTGTCCATCGGAATTCTTTCGCGCTTGGCGAACTCGGCCAATGCTCGCCGCTTGTTCTCGTAGCGGGGCTTGGTCCATGGATCGATCGCGCCATCGCGTAGCGAGCGCGTCGGGTGGGGAACGATCAACGCCTCGTCGTACTCCAGAATTGCGCCGAATCCGTTGCACTGGCTGCAAGCACCGCGCGGATTGTTGAACGAGAAAAGCTGTGGAGTCGGCGTCGGGGCGATCGTGCCCTCGTTGGGGCACTCGAATCGCTCTGTAAAGCGAAGCTTCCTGACCGTCAGACCATCAAGCGGCGATACAACCGCCTCGTTGAGAAGGATCACGCAATCTCCTTCGCCCTCCCTGAACGCAGTTCCGACTGCATCGCTCAACCTGCCGGAGCTCTCGGGCGAAGCGGTCAGCCGATCGACGACGACGAGGAGCTCTTTGGCGCGTGTGATGTCGCGCTTCGAGTCGGCGAGCTCGTCGAGATGCATCACGATCCCATCGATCGCCACGCGCAGGAATCCTTGCGCGCGCAGGTTCTCGATCACCACCTCGTGGGTGACTTTGTTGGAGAGCCTGAGCGGGAACGTGACATAGAACCGCGTGCCTACCGGAATTGCGAGAACTTTGTCGGTGACTGACTGCACCGTATCGGGCTTGATCTCCCGTCCGCAGGTCGGGCAGAAAGTGTGTCCGACACGCGCCCAGAGCAGTCGGAGATAGTCGTAGATCTCAGTCGCCGTGCCCACGGTGGAGCGAGATGTCTTGGTCGGGTTCTTTT
>CATPBN010000051.1 GCA_955652635.1 uncultured Gemmatimonadaceae bacterium | reverse complement strand
GGCCCGGAAAACCCATAACCGTGAAACTTAGCCGCGTGAGGCCGGACCTTCAATTAATTGTTAGCGCGTGAGCCTGGTTACCTCGGCGGCCGTACCTTGACGCTGACGCTTCCCAGATACGCGCTCCCGATCACCTGCACTACCGGGCCCCCTGACCGGCGCGGGACTAGGTTGCTGCCCCGGCGCTTGGTTTCGCTCAGGGTAAACGAACCCATGAACGCCTCGCCCTCACACTCGACGATGAAATCCAGGGGTACGATTATCTGAATCTCCGCAAATACGGCAATCGCTTCGATGACCGTCTCTCTCGATTGAAGCACGGCTTCGCGCAGATCGACCTTTACGTTCGCAAATACCGACAGCACTCGGAGGCGCTTGGGAACCGACCACCGTCCTTCCTTCCGGTTCTCGCTCAAGAACGAAACGATCCCTCGAGCCGGCGTGGTCGGAAGCTCCGGTTCGGGAGTGGAAGGAACCGGCGGGGTCCACCAGGCAGCGAGTCCCCGATCTTTCTCAGTCCGATCCGAATCGTCCATCAGGCCGACTTGCCGAAGATGCGCCCGACAAGCCGTACGATGCTCTGCATGTTGCGGCTGATGTCGTTGAACATCACGGTGACGAAGAGCAATCCGATCAAGAGCAGCCCGCCCTTGAGAATCCGCTCGCGCGTGCGCGTGCTGAAAGCGCTTCCCTTGATCGTTTCGGCGACGTTGAGCACGATCTGCCCACCATCGAGAATTGGTATGGGTAAGAGGTTGAACACGGCCACGTTGATGCTGATGAGCGCGATCAGGGCCAGAAGGTTCGCTATTCCGCCACGCGCCGCCTGCACCGAGACCTGCGCAATCGCTATGGGGCCTCCCAGATCGGAGACGCCAGCGCCGCTCGAGATCAACGCTCGCAGGGTCGAGAAGATCTTCCCGCCGTTGTCCAGCGTCAGACGCCACGCCTCCCTGAACGCCCTGCTCACCGGGACCGGCTCAAACACCTCCGACGCGACCATCCCGATGCGACCGAGCCGTTTCCGCTCCCCCGTGCGTGGATCCGGCGCCAGCTCGGCCACGGGAGTCACGTGGACCGTCACCGGCCGGCCATGACGGACGACTTCCAGCGTGAGCGGAACTCCGGCTGACGCACCGATACTATCGAGCAATGCCATCCAATTCTTGAGCGGCGTACCGTTCAACGACACGATGCTGTCGCCCGCCTGAATTCCGGCCAGAGCGGCGGGCTTCCCCGGACTCACGGCAGCTGCCACCGGAACAGGGGTGGGGATCCCGGAGCGCAGCAGAAGTCCGACATAAATGACGTACGCGAGGATAGCGTTCATAGTGACGCCGGCGAGCATGATGAAGAGGCGCGCCGGAAGCGGCTTTGACTCGAACCAGCGGGATTCCGGAATCGGTTTGGGCCCGAACGGAATCATGGCTTCTGGATCGAATCCGTCTTTCTGGCTGCCGGGCGTCGTCGCGGAATTCTCGCTCCCACCTTCGAGAAACGCGGTCGCCTCGTCCTCCTTGGACGCCATCCGCACGTATCCGCCGAGCGGCAAGGCAGCGAGTACATACTCGGTCTCGCCCAAGCGCTTTTTGAGCAGTGATGGCCCGAACCCGATCGAGAAACGTGGCGCGTACACGCCGGTCAGCTTCGCGGCGATGAAGTGACCGAGCTCGTGTACGAAGACAACGAGCCCGAAAACTATGATCGGAGCGAGCCAGCTCAGCACGCTACCATCTGCTTGACGTGATTACGCGCGGCGGCATCGGCGGCGAGCAGCTCTTCCCGGTTTCCTGACGGCAGCCCGCTCAGCATTTCCAGCGCCGAAGAAATGGCGCTCGGGATCTCGGGGAATGTGAGCGTCCCCGCGAGGAAAGCCGCGACGGCGCACTCGTTGGCGGCGTTGAATACAGCCGGCGCGGCGCCGCCGGCTTTGCCCGCTGCGATTCCAAGTCGCAGCGCCGGAAACCGTTCGTGATCCACCGGCTCGTAAGTCATTGGAGAAAGTTTAACAGGATCGAACGGTGGCACACCGTCGTCATCGACGCGCTCTGGGTGCGTGAGGGCGTAGAGGACCGGCAGCTCCATCGTCGGCACGCTCATCTGCGCGACGACACTCCCATCGATGAACTCGACGAATGAATGCACGACGCTCTGCGGATGAACGACGACCTCGATTCGATCGTAGGGCAGGCCGAACAAAAAATGCGCTTCGATTACCTCGAGCGCCTTGTTCGCCAGCGTCGCGCTGTCGACCGAGATTTTTCGCCCCATTCGCCACGTCGGATGCCTGAGCGCATCCTCGACCGTGGCAGCAGCGAGCCGTTCCGGAGTCCAGTCGCGGAAAGGTCCGCCCGAGGCGGTGAGAATAACTCGTCGTACCTGGGACGCCGGGTGTCCGGTGATGCATTGCAGGATCGCGCTGTGCTCGCTGTCGACGGGGACGACTTCGCCGCGCCCGGACGCGCACGCCTCGCTCACCAGATGGCCGGCGATCACGAGGGTCTCCTTGTTCGCGAGCGCGACGCGCTTCCCCATCTCCAACGCAGCGAGCGTCGCGTCGAGACCAGCAGCGCCCACGATCGCGTTGAGTACGATATCGACGTCGTCGCGTGTCGCCGCCGCAACGAGTGCATCGGTTCCGCTCTTCCAGGCGTCATCGGCATCGGCGCTCGATTCGACCATCCCGACAAACGTCGGCGAGAACAGTCGGGCTTGCTCCTTGAGCAGGGCGCCGTTGCTGTTGGCGGTGAGCGCGGTGACGCGAAAGCGCTGGCGCTGCCTGTCCAGCACTCGGAGCGCTGTCGTGCCGATCGAGCCGGTGGAGCCAAGCACCGCCACGCCTTTCTGTCCGGTGGCGGATTTCGGCGTCACTGCGGGACGCTCAGCAGCAAACGGCCCAGCAGCAGCATCGCGATCGGCATCACGAACAACAGGCTGTCGAACCGATCGAGTATCCCGCCGTGTCCGGGAAGAATCCGGGAGCTGTCCTTCACCCCGGCCTCCCGCTTCAACAGCGACTCGGCGAGATCTCCGGTTTGCGCGGCGACGCTTACGACGATGGCGAAGAGCACCGCGCCCTGAATGGTCAATCCCAGCTGCGCATAAGGCATCAGTATGAATCGCACATAAAGAAGACATATGACGATGGCGAGCCCGAGTCCACCAACTGCGCCCTCGACGGTTTTTCCAGGGCTCACGGACGGGATCAGTTTCTTCCTGCCGAACATGCGACCGAACGTGTAGGCGCCGACGTCGGTAGACCAGGTGATGAGAACGGGCAGGAACACGAGCACTGTGCCGGCGAGTGCGCCTACGGCGTAGTCATGATACCTGAGGGCGTAGATATACGAAAAGAGCCCTGCGTACAGCACGCCAAACACCGTTATCGCTACCGATGAGACGGGCTTCCCCGTCGGTCCACGCAACCAGATCGTGCTCGCGAAGAGCACCAGTATCATGCACACGATCGCCGTCAGCGAAAGCGTGTACACTCCGAGCCTCTGCGCGTGAACGGCTATCGGCAGGAGAGCGGCCAGCGCGATACCCGCCGGCTCGAGGGGAAGCGCGCCGGTCTCGCGCGCCATTCGATAGAATTCCCAGGCGGCGAGGGCGGCAAGGACCGAGAGTACGATGGCCAGCACCCAGTCGCCGAAGTACACCATCGCGATGCTAGCCGGCGCGGCGATGACCGCGAAGATGATGCGCCGTGTCAGCTCCGACACGGTCTAGACTTCCATGATTTCTGCTTCTTTCCCCTTCAACAATTCATCTATCCTGCCGATGAAGTCGTCGTGGAGCTTCTGAAGCTCTTTCTCCGCCTTCTTCTGATCGTCTTCCGACGTCTTCTCGAGTTTCTTCAGCTGATCGCGTGCCGCCGTTCTCGCGTGCCGGATTCCGATGCGCGCTTCTTCGGCCAGCTTATGCACAACTTTCACCAGCTCTTTCCTGCGCTGCTCATTCAGCGACGGAAGAGGAACGCGAATTACGCCCGCCTGCGTCTGCGGGTTCAGCCCGAGATCAGACTCGCGCAGCGCTTTCTCGATCGCCTGCACCAAGCCCTTGTCCCACGGAGTGACGGTGAGCAATCGCGGCTCCGGCGCGGACACGCTCCCGACCTGATTCAAAGGCATCTGCTGTCCGTACGCATCGACGCGAACCGTATCCAGCAAGCTCGCCGTCGCCTTGCCAGTGCGAATCGAGGCCAGCTCGCGCTTCGAGGCCTCGAATGATTTCTCCATCGCAGTACGGCAGTCCTTCATGATTTGAGGAATTGTCGTCATTGTACGATCGTTCCGACTCGCTCACCCCTGAGCGCGCGGGCAACTTCTCCGTGACGGTGAATGTTCAGGACGATGATGGGAAGCTTGTTTTCCTTGCACAGCGTAATCGCGGTCTGGTCCATGACGCCGAGCTCGTTGACCATGACATCCCGGTAGCTGATGGACTCGTAGCGAGTCGCGTCCGGATCCCGCTTGGGATCAGCGCTGTAAACGCCATCCACGCTCGTCGCCTTGACGATCACGTCGGCATGGATCTGAATGGCGCGGAGCGCGGCGGCGGTGTCGGTGGAGAAGTACGGATTGCCGGTGCCAGCAGCGAAGATCACGACCCGTCCCTTCTCGAAGTGTCGCATGGCGCGGCGCCGGATGAACGGCTCCGCGATGGACTCCATCGCGATCGCCGTCATCACGCGCGTTTCCAGGTCGGCTTTTTCGAGCACGTCCTGGAGCGCCAATGCGTTGATGACGGTGCCGAGCATGCCCATGTAGTCGGCACCCACGCGATCCATGCCCATCTTCGACAGCTGCGCGCCGCGAACGATATTTCCGCCGCCAATCACCAGGCCGACACTCGCGCCCAGCTTGACGATGTCCGAGATCTCGGTAGCAAGGCGTTCGAGGATGGTGAAATCAAAACCGCCGCCCTTCTGTCCGGCGAGGGCTTCGCCGGACAGCTTGAGCAGGACGCGCTTGTACTTGAGATCGGCCAAAGCTGGCCTCTAGTCCTCGCCCATCTGGAAGCGGACGAACCGGCGAACCTGGATGTTCTCTCCCAGCTTTGCCGAAGCTTCCTTGATCAGATCACCAACCGACTTCTTGGGCTCTCTCACCCACGCCTGGTGCACGAGCGCGACATCCTTGTAGTACGACTCTATCTTGCCGGCGACGATCTTCTCGATCAGGTGATCCGGCTTGCCGCTCGTCTTCACCTGCTCGATGAAAATGCGACGCTCCTTCTCCACCTTGTCCTGTGGCACCTGATCCTTGTCCACGGCCATTGGCGCCGCTGCCGCGATGTGCTCGGCGATGTACCTAACCAGCTCCTTGAACGTATCGGTGCGCGCGACGAAGTCCGTCTCGCAGTTCACCTCAACCATCACGCCGACCTTGCCGTTGTGGTGGATGTAGCTGCCGATAACTCCCTCGCTCGTCTGCTTGCCAACCCGCTTCTCGGCCTTGGCGATTCCCTTCGTGCGAAGGTACTCGATCGCCTTCTCCATGTCGCCGTTGTTCTCTTCGAGCGCCTTCTTTGATTCCATCATACCCGCGCCGGTGCGCTGGCGCAGAGTCTGTACGTCTTTTGCGGTGATTTTCTCTTTAGTAGTCATCATCGTGTCTCGTGAAAACGCCGCCGGTATTATCCGGCGGCGTGAAAGTTAACCTTCCTGCTCGGTCTCGGTGGCTTCCTCTGGTCCGCCACCTTCATCGCCGCCTGTCTTGAGCCGTGCGGCAATCGCCTCGGGTTTCGCCCGTCGTCTGCGCGGCCGTCTCTTTCTCTTTTTGTCACCCTCGCCTTCGGGCTCAGCGCCGCGATCCGAGCTGTACGTGTACGATTCGGCCTCTTCGACTTCCTCGCGCACCGGCGCCTCGCGGCGAGCTTCGACGATCGCATCGGCGATCGACTTGGTCATCAGCTCGACGGAGCGGATGGCGTCGTCGTTGCCCGCGATCGGAACAGTGATAAGATCCGGATCCGCATTCGTGTCTACGAGAGCAATCAGCGGAATCTGAAGCTTGTTCGCCTCGTTGACGGCGATGCGCTCTTTCTTGGAGTCGATCACGAACATGAGGCCGGGAAGACGCGTAAGGTTCTTGATGCCCGAAAGGTTCTTGGAAAGCTTATCGCGCTGACGACTCATCATCAGCTGCTCTTTCTTGGTGTAGTTCTCGAAATCACCGCCGGCCTCGCTGCCCGCCTCGAGCTCCTTCAGTCGGCGAACCTGCTTCTTCACCGTCTGGAAGTTCGTGAGCAGCCCGCCCAGCCATCTCTCGGTCACGTACATCGCGCCGCAACGCTCGGCTTCGCTCTTCACGATGTTGACTAGCTGCCGCTTGGTGCAGACGAAGAGGACGTTGTCGCCGCGGAGAATCACTTCTCTCGCGAGCTTCTGCGCCAGCTCCAGCTGCCGCAGCGTCTTCTGAAGATCGATGATGTGAATGCCGTTTCTCTCCGCGAAGATGAAACGACGCATCTTCGGGTTCCAGCGGCGGGTCTGGTGTCCGAAGTGGACACCGGCTTCGAGTAGCTGCTCCAGGTTTGGCTGAGCCATTAAATGAGGATTCCTTCGGGGTTTAGCGCTTCGAGAACTGGAACTTCTTTCTTGCCTTCGGACGGCCGGGCTTCTTGCGCTCGACCGCTCTTGCATCACGCGTCAGCAACGCCAGGTCGCGCAGCTTGCGTCGATGGGACTCATCCATCTTGACCAGAGCGCGAGCCACAGCGAGTCGCAGCGCGCCTGCCTGTCCCGTCAGTCCGCCACCCTCGACCTTCGCCTTGACGTCGAATCGACCAAGCGTGTCGGTGATCGTGAACGGCTGTTGAATCGCGGAGACGTGCGCGGGGCGCGGAAAGTAATCTCCCAGCGTGCGTCCATTCACTGACCACTTGCCGGAGCCAGGCTTGATGTAAAGACGGCAGACGGCTTCCTTGCGCCGTCCAATCGTGTGCGTCGTATCAGACATTACTTCTCACTCTTTTTGAGGTCGAGCACTTTGGGCTGCTGCGCGGCGTGCGTGTGCTTCGAATCGGCGAACACGCGTAGCTTGTTGCGAAGCTTCTGGCGTCCGAGAGCCGACTTCGGGAGCATCCCGTATACCGCCTTCTCGATCACGCGCTCTGGGTGCTTCTCGAGCATCGCGGCGAACGGCGTAAACCGCTCGTGACCCATGTATCCGGTGTGCCTGAAGTACCGCTTCTGTTCCGCCTTTTTGCCCGTGACGCGAACCTTCGCGGCGTTGATGACGATGACGTTGTCACCGGTATCCATGTGGGGCGTGTACATCGGCTTGTGCTTGCCCCGGATGATCTTCGCGATCTCCGTCGCCAAACGTCCGAGGATCATGCCCTCGGCGTCGACGATGTACCACTGGTGCTCGATGTCCCGCGGGGTCGCGGAGTAGGTCTTCATGTGATGCGAAACGTGTGAAAGTGCCGGCCCCCTTTCGTTCGAGTTGGGTTCCGAGCGGTTAGGTGCGACTAAGTGGTTTTCCGACAGCCTTTTAAGCTATCCGAGCAGGTAGAGTGTGTCAACCGCGCTACGCCCGGAAAACACGAAGGGCCGGGGATCGCCCGGCCCTTCGAAGCTGTGTTCGGAAATGTGCGTCTACGACCAGCTCGCCACGCCGCCGTGCCGGCTGCAGGCTCCTCGACGATTCTTGGCGTGCGAATAGAGCCCATCTTTGCAGCGCGCGATGGCGCCGGCCGGATTGTTGTCCTCTGCGGCACCCGACCCGGAAATCACCGCCGAGTTGGAGTTGGGTTTCGCTTTCGCTTTCGCCGAGGCCCGAGGCGTCGATGCGGCGGCAGCCTTGTTGGCGGCCTTCACCTCGGCCTTTGCGGCTTTCTTCTGGGCCTTCATCGCCTTCTTGTTCACGCCGCCGTGACCCGAACAGGCGCCGCGTCCGGACGAGACGGATGTCGTTCCATCCTTGCAGATTGTGGCCGGAGCCTGCGCTTGCAGCGATCCTGTCGACATGGTTGCGACAGCGATAGCTGTCGCGAAAATCCAATTCCGTGGTGAAAGCACGAAGCCTCCTCGTTACCTGATAGGGGATGAGTGGGTGAGAAGCAACGCTTATGCCGGCGCGAAAATGCTTACGCCGACAAAAGATAACACCCACCCTGCACCGTCGCTTCAGTCGACCGAACGGAAGCGCGCGCCGTTCTACTCGAGCGCAACGAGCAGAGCACCCTTCTCGACTGCGGTGCCCGGAATTACGTCTACGCTCTTTACGATTCCCGCCGCGGTCGCTCGGAGCTCATTCTCCATCTTCATGGCTTCCATCACGACAATGCCCTGACCGGCTTGCACTGTGTCGCCCACCTTGACGTTCACGCGTACTATGAGGCCCGGCATAGGCGCGCGCACGGGAGTGGGTCCAACAGGAGCGGCGCTCGCCGCGGACAGATCGCGGATTGCGCGCGTTCGCTCGTCCAGCGCCTCGGCCTCGAATCGATAGCCATCGATCCACAGTGAGTACCGGGCGCGACCCTGACGCTTCTGAACAATCACGCGGTAAACCCGGGTGCCGATCTTGAGCATGCGAATCGGGCTTCCCTCGATATCGGAAAGCTCAGCCTCGGCCGGGGTCGCATCCTCGTAGCTCACGCCTTCCGGTCCGAGCGTCACTGTTTTCCGCTCGTCATTCAGTTGCACGATGTATTTCATGCGGCGTCCCCGGTGATCGGGCGGAGCTCACACACGGTCTCCACGTGCGCGGTCTGCGGGAACATGTCGAAAGCACGGACGGACTCTATCCTGTAACTGGGAAGT
>CATPBN010000050.1 GCA_955652635.1 uncultured Gemmatimonadaceae bacterium | reverse complement strand
GCTTCCAACTATACCAGGGACCGGCCAATGACCAAGCTATCGTTAGCGGCAGCGTTTTCGGCGGCCGCGTTGGCTGCCGGCTGTGGCCGCTCTGCGCAATCGGCGGCCGATACAGCGACGGCTTCATCCACGGCTGCGAGCGCAGCAACTCCTCAGGTAGACACGGTTTCGACGACAACCCAAGTGACCACGTCGTCGTCGACCGTGACGCGTAAATCATCCGGTAAGAAATCGGCAGGATCCACCACTCACAAAACGGGCCCTACTAATTCTGTTCGGTCGACCGACCCCACACGTAACGATTCCATTCTCGGTCGAGACAGCGTGATACGCTTTCCCATCCGCCGACTCCCGACCGCCAGCTCCAGCGCGGTCAAGCGTTAGCACCTAGACGTCGCGAAGAGCGGCGATCGGAGTTTCCCGGAAAACGTCTCTACCCGCAAGAAGTCCGATCAGGAGCGTGAGTGCCACGATCACTCCGGCAATTCCGGCAATCGGCGCGACGGGCAGTGTAAACGGCATCTTGAACACATAACGCACAACCGCCCAGCCTCCCACCATAGATAGCAACATTCCCGTCAGCCCGCCGAGCACGCCGAGGAGGGAGTATTCGGCGAGGAGGATTTTCGCGATCTGGCCACGGGTGGCTCCCAGAGTCTTGAGCAGCACTCCCTCGCGAACGCGCGCACGGCGCGTCGCGGCAACGGCGCTGAAGAGAACCGGTATCGCTACGGCGAGGCTGAAAAGCGCCATGAATCGAATCGCCAGCGATACCCTTTCGACTATGCGGTCGATAGTGCGCTTGATCGATGTCAGGTCGATGCTCGATACGTTCGGAAACTGATTCACCACCACGCGCTGAAGGGGCGAGACACCTTGTGGATCGCTCACCTGCGCCAACAACACGTACTGCTTTGGCGCGTCTTTGAGGACCGGCGGCGCGAAGACGACGAAGAAATTTGGTTCGAACCGAGTCCAGACGACTTTTCTCAGACTCGTTATGCGGGTGGGAATCTCGATACCTTGCACGTTCCAGGTGATGACGTCGCCGAGCTTGACGTTGAGCTCATTGGCGATTCCTTCCTCGAGCGAGATCTCGCCGGTGTCCTGAGCTGTCTTCAACGCACTCGTGCCGAACCAGGTTCCGCTGACTATCGTTTCGCTCGCCGCCGGCCTGTCACGATACGTCGAGCGAAACTCGCGCCGGTACGCCCACCCACCGCGGGCGCGCGGCCCCTGAGTAGCCGGCAGGAGGTCCGCAATTCTTTTCCCTTTGATCGACGCGATGCGCATTGTCACCACCGGCGCGGTTTGCACGACTTCGTTCCCGCGGGATCTGATAATCGAATCAAGCCCGGCCGCCTGATCCTGCTGCACGTCAAAAAAGACGACGTTTCCGCGTGACTCGGCAGCGGCGGTCGTGAACCGCCGCAGGATGCTGTGCTGAACGAGATAAAGAGTGCTGACGAGGAACGCGCCGAAGCCAAGCGCAAGGACGACGGCCCGCGTCTGATTCCCGGGCCGATAGAGATTTGCAACACCCTGGCGGACGACGTACGGCCAGCCGCTGCGGAGTCCCTTGCGAGCCGCCCACGAGAGGAGGGCTGCGCTCGCTCCGAGCGCGAGAATCGCGATCCCTGTCGCGGCGCTCATCGACAGAGCTTGTCTCGTCGTGCGCGCGCGCAGAAATGCGATGCCAACGACGCTTAGCACCAACGCGACGTCCACGGCGATCCTTGGCACGTCCGACCAATGCATGCGCAGAACTTCGGCATCCGTGTCGCGACGGAGAGTCTGCAGCGGCGATACGTTGCGAAGCGCGAGCAGCGGCCTGAGCGCGAAAACAAGCGCGATCCACCCGCCGACCGCGAGTCCAGTCAATATGGCTACGGGGACCAGGTTCACCTGCACATCGATGGGGAGAAAACCAGACAGCGCTTGCGGCAAGACGAACTGAATCCCGACGCCGAGCGCGGCTCCAGCGGCAGCTCCGGCGAGACCCATCCCGGCGGCCTGCGCGACATAGATGGCGAGGACCTGTCCGCTCGAAGCGCCGAGGCATCGAAGGACGGCCACCGTGTCTATCTTGCGCGCGACGAAGGCGCGCACTCCGCTCGCGACGCCGATTCCTCCGAGGAGGAGCGCAACCAGTCCAACGATGCCGATGAAGCTGGAGAGATTTTCGATTGCGTCTGACGTCTGCGCCTCGGTCTGAGTCACGGTGCGCACGCGCACCTGCTGGTTTTCGATGCGCTTGCGCAGAGGCTGGACGAACTTGTCGGGATCGACGTTCGGAGGAAGCTTCGCCATCACCGTGCGATCGGCCGTGCTGCCGAAGACCACCAGCTGCGTCTCCGCGATATACCGCGCGGGAATGAAAATGCGCGGGCCCAGCATCTCGGCGATTCCCGCGGCGGCCGGAACGTCCTTGATCGTGGCGATTATGGTGAAGGTGCCGAAGCCCAATCGGAGACTGTCACCCACATTCGCGTTTAAGGACGTGAGGAGAGACGGATCGACGATGGCGTTTGCGCCGTGTTGGAGCATTGCCCAGCGGCCGGCCGGCTCGGTGACGATACTTCCGTAGAACGGATAGTTAGCCGTGACGCCGCGCACCTGCGCGAACCGGGTGCCGGCGGTGCGGGGGACAACCGCCATGGAAGGAAACGTGGTTACGCGCGCAAAGGACAGCCCCTTGTGCGCCAGCGAATCGAACAGCGAGTCCATCGCCGGCTCGAAGGGCTTGGACGAGTTGAAGGAGATATCTCCGCCCATGAGCGCACGCGACTGATCCTTCACCGACTGAACGATGTTGGCCGAGAACGAGTCGATCGCAACCAGGGCGGCGACGCCGAGCGAGATCGACGACATGTAGAGGAGCAGGCGTCGGCGCGCGGTTCGGCTCTCGCGCCAGGCCAAGCTCCAGACGCTGCGAGACAAGGAGGTCAAATCGCCCTGCCAGCGTCCGTGCCGGTGTCTTCCACAATAGCGCCGTCGAGGAGACGGATAATTCTGGACGCGCGGGACGCGAGCGAAGAGTCGTGTGTTACGAGAACGATCGTCGAGCCGCCGTCGCTATTGAGCGACCAGAGGAGCTCGAAAATGCGGTGTCCGGTCGCATTGTCGAGATTGCCCGTCGGCTCGTCGGCAAAGAGGATTTTGGGAGAGTTGGCGAATGCGCGCGCGATCGCGACGCGTTGCTGTTCTCCACCGGATAGCTGAGTGGGGAAGTGGTGACCCCTGCCCGTGAGACCCACCCGGTCGATGAGATCGCGCGCCCGCTCGACGGCGCCCGGCGTCCCGCGCAGCTCGAGCGGGACCTGCACGTTCTCGAGCGCTGTGAGCGTTGGAATCAGCTGGAACGTCTGGAACACGAACCCGACTTTTTCTCCCCGCAGACGCGCCCGCTCGTTTTCATTCAATTTGCCGAGGTCGGCGTTGTCGAGGAGCACTGTGCCGCGTGTTGGTGTATCAAGTCCGGCGAGAAGTCCGAGCAAGGTTGTCTTGCCGCTTCCGGAGGGTCCGACGATTGCGACGAAGGCTCCCTGAGGAATGCTAAAGGACACATCTCGCAGCACCGCGAGCTTCTGCTCTCCGCTCATATATTCTTTCGTTACTTCACGGGCTATCAGCATGAACGATTTCGAGTGTGGGTCAGGACCAGGGCCGCAATGACGGGAGCCTTCGAGCGGCTGCGCAAGAGCGCTGAGCGGGGATCTTTTGTTGCAGCACTCATCGCGTCGAGCGGGTGCGGGCCGGGTGGAAACGTGGACAGTTCAAGAAATGTGGCTGAGGCGAAGAATAACATGAGTGTACTCAAGGCAAGCGAGGACTCGGCGGCGACAATAACGGCAGGCCCGTCGACATCAGTACGCACACCGGTGGTCCTTTTCTTCGGAACCAGTCTCACCGCCGGATACGGCCTCGATCCGGAGCAGGCATTTCCTTCGCTGATCGAAAAGAGGGCACAGGTGGAGGGACTACCCATCAAGGCGGTAAACGGAGGGCTGTCGGGTGAGACGACTGCCGGCGCGGCCCGACGAATAGATTGGGTCCTCCGAACTCCAGCGGACCTCGTGGTCGTCGAAGGCGGCGCCAACGACGCGCTGCGCGGTCTGTCCCCCGACGCTGCGCGCGCGAATCTCGAACAACTCATCGCGGCGATCCGGCGGAAGCAGCCACGGGCGAAGATCGCCCTCGTCCGGATGGAAGCGCCGCCCAATTACGGCGCCACCTACACGCAAAACTTTCGGGCGATTTACACGGACGTCGCCAGGAAGGAGAACGTCCCCCTGTTGCCATTCCTGCTCGACGGTGTCGCCGGCATTTCGCGCCTCAACCAAGCGGATGGGGTGCATCCGAACCTCGCCGGCGAGCGGATAGTAGCGGACAACCTGTGGAAGGCTCTGAAGCCGATCGTGGCGCAGCTTGACCGAGGTTCAAAAGGCGGCTAAGTTCCAAGGCTGTTTGCGTTTACGCTCCGTTCCGATCGACGCGAATGCGGCACACTGCCGAGCTCGATCGTAAGCTTTCGACCACCAGTTCTGGAACACACATATGGCAATGCCTGCCACCCAGATCCGGCGTGGAATGGTCCTCGTTTTCGAGGGCGATCCTTGCCGGGTAGTAGAGTTTCGACACCATACGCCGGGCAATCTGCGGGCGATGGTGCAGGCGAAGCTCAGGAATCTTCGCACCGGTAACAATTTCGAGCACCGCTTCCGCGCGGCTGACACGATTGAGAAGGCGTCAATGGAGACGCACGACCTCGAGTTCATGTACCAGGGCGGCAACACGTACCACTTCATGAACACCGAGAATTACGACCAGCTCGAGATCGAGGACGAAGTTCTGGGCGACAACGCGCAGTGGATGCAGTCCGGAATGAAGATTCAGGCCGAGTACTACAATGGGAAAGTCATCGGCATTCAGCTGCCGAACTCGCTCGTGTTGGAGATCGTGGACACCGCTCCGGTGATGAAGACGGCGACGAAGACCGCCTCGACTAAGCCCGCCAAGCTCGAGAATGGTGTTACCGTCAACGTCCCTGAGTTCGTCAACACGGGCGAGAAGGTGCGCGTGAATCCGAACACCGGCGAGTACATGGATCGCGCCAAGTAGCTCT
>CATPBN010000049.1 GCA_955652635.1 uncultured Gemmatimonadaceae bacterium | reverse complement strand
TAGCATCGTCTGCCGGCGTTGCTCGATCGCCTGGATCATCCAGTTGGCCGAGTTGAGCTTGCTGGAGATGAACTCCTTGTTCTCGCCGTCGAATTTCTTCTTGTCGCGCGCGATCTCCTGATAGGCACGACTCAGCTTCAGCCGTGGAAGGTTCGCGTCGTTCAGGAAGACGTGATATCGATCGTCGATCTTTTCTACGATCAGGTCCGGGATGATGTAGTTTTCGTCGCGCGACCCGTACTGCAATCCAGGCTTGGGATCGAGCTTGGCGATTTCGTCAGCCGCCTTCTGCACATCTCCCGCGCTGATGCCGAAGCGCTTGGAGATCTCACTCCACCGGTGGTTGATAAGCTCGTCGAAGCAATCACGAACGAGGCGGTACGGCACCGACTGCTCCAGTCCGGCCTCCTTGAGCTGGAGTAGGAGACACTCCCGAAGATCCTGCGCGCCGACTCCCGGCGGATCCAGGCTCTGGATGGTGCCGAGCATCTTTTGCCCTTCCTCCGCAGTATAGAGGGGCAGATCGTCGATGTCGCGCCCCGCTTCCTCCGCCGCCTTCGTCACCACCTCGTTGATCGCGCGAACTATATCGTCAACCCCGCTAGCGAGATAGCCGTCGTCGTTAATGTTGCCTATGAACTCGTCGGCGAGCAGCGTTTGACGCGGAGTAAGCTCGAGCAAACTGACTTGATCGCGGAGGTGATCACTCAAATCCCGTGTGGCAACCGTTACGGGCTCGTAGTATTCACGCTCTTCGTGTTCTTCGCGGCGACCCCCTGCGGTGTCGAAGCCATCGAGGAGAATCTCCTCCCAGTCGATCTCACCGGATCGTTCGTCCTCGGCTTCCGCCTGGGCTGGCTCTTCGGCCTCGCCTTCCTGCTCCTCCTCCTCATCTTCCGCCTCGACAAGGTCCAGGAACGGATTGTTGAGAAGCTCCTGTTTCAGGTGCTGCTGCAGGTCCAGCAGGGGCATATAGAGCAGATCCATCGCCTGGTAGAGGCGCGGATTGATCTTGAGCTCCTGGCGGAGCTGAGTCGATTGATTGAGGCCCGGCTTCAAGAGACTGTCACCTCGTCCCTTTCGCGGGAGAAGCGCTCGCGCAGCCGCGCCGTAAGTGTTGGACCAAGATAGATGTCGGCAACGGTGTCATCGAAAACGAGCTCGCGCACGGTTCCGGAAACTTTAACCTGTCCATCGAACATAATGTATGCGCGGTCCACTATGTCGAGCGTTTGCTCCACGTTGTGATCGCTGATAAGGACGCCAATCCCGCGGTGGCGGAGTCCGGCGACAATGGTCTGAATGTCGTGCACGGCTATTGGGTCGACGCCGGCGAACGGCTCATCGAGCATCATGAATTTCGGGTCGGTTACGAGCGCCCGCGTGATCTCGAGCCGGCGGCGCTCGCCGCCGGAAAGAGCGTAAGCCTTGCTCTTGCGCAGGCGTTTGATACTGAGCTCGTCGAGAAGCCTTTCGAGGCGTTCCGAGCGCTCCGCTGTGGACAGCGGGAGGGTCTCGAGAATGGCCATGATGTTGTCCTCGACGGAGAGCTTTCTGAAGATCGAAGGCTCCTGCGAAAGATAGCCGATTCCGCGTCGCGCCCGCTCGAACATTGGGAGCTTCGTGATGTCTTCACCGTCGAGGAGGATCCGCCCGGAGAGTGGCTCAATGAGGCCGACGATCATGTAGAAAGTCGTCGTCTTGCCAGCTCCGTTGGGGCCGAGGAGTCCGACGATTTCGCCCTGCTGCAATCGGAGGGCGACGTCGTTCACGACTTTGCGCCCTCGATAAATCTTGGTGAGCCCTTGCACTTCGAGGACGCTCCCGCCAATGAGCCGCGGCTTTGGCGGCGTGGATAGCGCGAGGCGAGAATGCTCTCCGGTCTCGCGCATCGCTTCGGCGAATTCCGCACGGTGGGGCGCGATATCCTTCCAGAGTGCTGGAGAAATCCGAACTGTGGCATTGTCGCTCTCGACGTCGCCGTCCAAAGGAAGGAGGACGCGGCTTTCAACGAGTCGAGGCAGAACGGATGCGGCGAGGTAAGCCAGGACTTCGTCCTGCCCCAGCCTCCCTGCTTCGCGTCCCGCGTCCTGACCCTTGGCGCGAAGCGCGCGCAGATAGTCGTCGCGGTAGTTGGCGGCAATGTCCCTGACTCTTGCGGCGCCGGCTGGATCAGCCGCTCGGATAAGCGCGTGCAATGCCAATCCATCGAGACGATCTGTCTGCGACGAGCCTTCGATGAGGGAACGGAAGCTCTCGGGAAGTTCGCGACTCACTCTTGCGCTCCCGGCGGCGGCTTCACCGGCGTAGCGCCTTTGGCGTTGGGCGGAGTTGTCGTCGTGGGAGGTGACGTCGCCGGCGTGGCCGGCTTTGCTGGGGCCGGCTGGGTCGCGGGCTCGATCATTACTCCCGTGGCCCGATCAATCACCGTGACCGTCGCCACTTTTCGATCCTCGAAATTGATCTCGATCACTCTGCCTAGTACGTAATTGACTGTCGGTTCGTTCGACGGCCCCTTCGAGTTTTTCATCTGGTAGAACGATTTGGC
>CATPBN010000048.1 GCA_955652635.1 uncultured Gemmatimonadaceae bacterium | reverse complement strand
GGGCATCACGTTATTCCCGGCGTTCTCGACGTGCACGTTCACCTCGAGCTCCCGTTCATGGGAGCGGTCTCCGCTGATGATTACCGGACAGGGACGCGAGCGGGTGCCCGCGGCGGCGTCACAACGCTGATCGATTTCGCGATTCCGTACGCCGGGGAGTCGCTGAGCGACGCCGCGGACAACTGGATGAAGAAGGCGGAAGGAAAGTCGCTCATCGATTACACCTTCCACATCTGCATTACGCGCTGGAACGACCACAAGGATCAGATCAAGGAGATGGTCGATCGTGGCTTCACCACCTTCAAGGAATTCATGATCTATGAATCCGAGGGCTGGCAGTCGGACGACCGCGCGATGTTCGGCACGCTCGAAAAGATGAAGGAATACGGGACCATGCTGCTCGTCCACGCCGAATCGGCACGAGTACTCGACGAGCTGATCTCCCGTTATCACACGCCGGAGATGATGAAGAAATACGGTGCGCGACTGCATCCGATGACCCGGCCGAACTTCATCGAAGCCGAGGCGATTCAGCGCGCTGTGCAATGGTGTGAGGCAACGGGGGGACAGCTCTACATCGTCCACATGTCGACTGGAGAGGGCGCGGACATAATTCGATCGGCGCAGGCGCGAGGGGTCCCCGTGCTGGCGGAGACTTGCGTGCAGTATCTGGTGCTGGATGACTCGGTGTTCGAGCGCGAGGACGGACACTTATACGCGTGCTGTCCGCAGCTCAAGAAGCCGAAGGACGTCGAGCGTCTCTGGAAGGGGCTGCGCAGTGGCGAAGTGTCCGTCGTTTCCACAGATACCTGCACATTCAATCGCGAGCAGAAGGCGATGTGGAACGGCGACTGGACCAAGATTCCAATGGGAATGCCGGGTCTGGAGACGTTGATGCCGCTCACCTACACTCGCGGCGTTCTCGGCGGAAGAATCAGTCTGGAGGAAATGTGCACCAAGCTCTCCACGAATCCGGCTAAAATCATGGGACTGTATCCGCGCAAAGGGGCAATTCAGATTGGCGCAGATGCGGACATCGCGATCATACATCCGAAGAAGACGCACAAGGTCGACCCGTCGGCGATGGAGACGAACGCTGACTGGTCGCCCTACGATGGTTGGGATCTCGCCGGCTTTTCGCGCACGACGCTCTCGCGCGGAGACGTGATCGTGGACGACTACAAGGTTGTCGGGCGCGAGGGCCGAGGTCAGTGGCTGCCGCGTAAAACCGCGGGTCTGGCGTCGTGACGAGTGTAGCGGCGGGCGCGCCCTACGCGCCCGAGGCGGTATCTGTTCCCGAAGACATCCAGGCAAGCCCACTCTGGAACAAGGATCTCGCGCCGACTCCCCTGTCCCGCCGGACGTGGTCCACCTACAACATCGCGGCACTGTGGATCGGGATGAGCGTAGTCATCACCACCTACACGCTTGCGTCGGGACTCATGCAGGAGGGGATGACATGGTGGCAGGCACTGATGACGATTCTCCTTGGCAACGTCATCGTGCTCATCCCGATGGTTCTAAACGCCCATGCCGGAACCAAATACGGGATTTCCTTTCCTGTGATGTGTCGCGCCAGCTTCGGAGTACGCGGGGCAAACATTCCAGCGATGCTTCGCGCGGTCGTCGCCTGCGGGTGGTTCGGAATTCAGACGTGGATCGGCGCGCTCGCGTTGAATACGCTCTTCGTTGCTGCGTGGCCGAGCTGGAGCAATGTCACTGGGGGCGTGGCTCTGGCGTTTGCGCTTTTTTGGCTGCTGCAGGTTGCGATCATCGCGAGAGGAATCGAAGGAATCAAGATCCTCGGCAGCTACGCCGCGCCTTTTCTTCTAACCGGGGGGATCTTGCTGCTGCTCTGGGGAATTCGTCACGGTGGAGGGTTGGGTCACATCCTGACAGAATCGCAAAGGCTGCAGGGCAAGACCCAGAACGTCTCGTTCTGGAAGCTGTTTCCACCGGCGCTTACGGCTAACGTCGGATACTGGGCGACGCTGAGTCTCAACATTCCTGACTTCACGCGATACGCCCGGAGCCAGCGATCGCAGGTCACCGGGCAGGCCCTGGGCCTGCCTACTACCATGACTACGTTCGCGTTCATCGGTGTGGCCGTGACGAGCGCAACGATCGTGATATTTGGCAAGGCGGTGTGGGATCCCGTCGTGCTCGTAACCATGATAGGCGGCCCAGTATTGATCATCTTTGCAGCGCTCATCGTGCTGGCGGCGCAGCTGCACACCAACATGGCGGCTAACGTCGTGTCGCCGGCAAATGACTTTTCGCACCTGAGCCCAAAGCGCATCAGTTTCGTTACCGGTGGGATCGTCACCGCCATCATCGGGATTCTGATGATGCCGTGGAAGCTCTACGCGGGGGCGGGCGCGTACATCTTTACCTGGCTGATTGGCTACTCGAGCCTGATGGGCGCGCTGGGTGGAATTCTCATCTGCGACTACTGGCTGCTCAGAAAGCAGCGTCTCGACGTCGACGATCTATTCCGCATGAATGGACGCTACAAGTACTGGGACGGGGTGAATCCGCGCGCGGTCGTTGCGCTCGTACTATCGATTCTTCCGGTTGCGCCCGGATTTGTGCGCGCGGCTGTCACACCGCGCGGCAGAGTTGCGCACCCCGACTTTTTCGATCAGCTGTATTCATACGCGTGGTTCGTGACGTTCGCATTGAGCTTCGTGATTTACTGGCTGCTGATGCGTCGCGAGGTCGTCGCGCCCGTCAATACAAATCCATAGGGAGAGCTCGATGTCTCGTCTGGTCAAATGTGGTTTGATTCAAGCCTCGCACGCCGGCCCGACGGACGCCCCCCTGAAACAGATGCGCGAGGCGAACATCGCGAAGCACATGAAGTATCTCGATCAGGCAGGGAAGCAGGGCGTGCAAATAATCTGCATGCAGGAGATATTCACGGGCCCCTACTTCTGTGCGGAACAGAATACGCGATGGTACGACGCCACTGAGAAGATTCCCGACGGCCCGACCACTCGCCTGATGCAGGAGGTCGCGAAAAAATATTCGATGGTGATCATCTCCCCGATTTATGAGGAGGATGAGACGGGTGTCTATTACAACACCGCCGCGGTGATCGATGCAGATGGGACGTACCTCGGGAAGTACAGGAAGAGCCACATCCCCCACACCGCGCCGGGTTTCTGGGAAAAGTTCTACTTCAAACCCGGTAATCTCGGTTATCCGGTGTTCAAGACCCAGTACGCGGACATCGGGGTGTACATCTGCTACGATCGGCACTTCCCCGAAGGAGCGCGGGAGCTGGGACTGAATGGCGCGGAAATCGTGTTCAATCCTTCGGCGACCGTGGCCGGGCTCTCAGAGTATCTATGGAAACTCGAGCAGCCAGCGCACGCAGTGGCGAACGCTTTTTTTGTCGGCGCAATAAACCGCGTGGGATTCGAGAAGCCCTGGAACATCGGTGAGTTTTACGGACAGAGCTACTTCTGCGATCCTCGCGGGCAGATTGTGGCGCAGGCATCGCGCGACCGCGATGAGCTGCTCACGGCGGAGCTCGATCTCGATAAGATCCGCGAGGTCAGGAATATCTGGCAGTTTTATCGGGACCGGAGGCCGGAGACGTACGGTGGGTTGTGCAAGCTCTAGTGATTCAACGTCAGTTGCAGTTAGTCGAGAGACGGCCTCTGGCGTGAGCGCAACCCAAACCTAGATTCG
>CATPBN010000047.1 GCA_955652635.1 uncultured Gemmatimonadaceae bacterium | reverse complement strand
GGTTTCGGGTAAACGAAGCGAAAGTCGACGCATCGACGAAAGTGACGTCCACGGCGCCCGTGCAGAGACATCAGGGTCAGGATGTCGCGCTCATGGCCGTTGGCGTTGGCGCAATGATTGCCGGCGCGCTCATCGGAGGCACCGCTGGAACCATCATCATCATCGTCGGCGCTGGTATGGGGCTGTTCGGCCTGTATCACTATCTCGAGTAGAGGTCGCCGAGTGCACCTCCTTCCAATGCGGGTACTTTACTGAGGCAGGAGTCGGGATGAGAAAGCCGGTGTCGGCGCGCGCTCATGGCGTGCTCGATTACGCGACGGTAGCGGCCTTCCTGAACGCGCCGATGGTGTTCGGGTTTCATGGAACTCCGGCCGCGATCGCCTACTGGCTGGCCGGCATTCATCTGCTGATGACCGGTTGCACGGACTTTCCTCTCGGTGTCTTCAGGTGGATTCCGTTCAAAGTCCACGGCGTAATCGAGCTGTTGGCGGGAATATTCGTCCTCGTGGCACCGTGGATATCTGGCTTCGCACAGGACGTTGCCGCTCGAAATTTCTTCGTCGCTATCGCGATCGTCATGCTGGTCGTTGTCGCTCTCACCGACTACTCGCAGCACGTAGTGCCTCCTCCGCAAGACCCTGCCGACAGGCGCCAGTGGAGAGGACCGAGCTAGGCTTCGCCCTCGATGTGAAGCGTTCCTGAGCTCACGAGAACAGAAGAACCACCGACACGAATTGCTTCCAGCTGGCCACGCTTGAGATCGACCTCCAGCTCGAGTCTGCTTGGACGGCCCATGTCGACGCCCTGATCCACCGTCCAGCGTACAGTTCCGTTGCGTGTCTCTGAGCGGAGCCCAAGAAATCCCGCCAGGGCTGCACAAGCGCTGCCGGTTGCCGGATCCTCGGCGATCCCAATTCCAGGCGCGAACATCCGCGCGCTGATGTGGCCGCCCTCGAAAATGTTGCTCCAGTCATCCGTGCTGAAAACGAACATCTCAGGCGCCCAGTATTCGCGAAGAGCCTGCTCCCACTTGAGCGCATCGACCTTTACCCAGGAAAGCATCTCGGGCTTTTTGAGGGGGATGAAAAGAAAGGGGAGCCCGCACGACACGGCTTCCGGCTCGATCATGTCGTCGGCGACGATGTGACTTGGCTCGAGCGAAAGAATCTCACAAAGCGTTTCAGGAGGGGGCGGGGGATCGTTGATCTCCGGCAGACGTGCCGTGGTGAGCTGGGTGAATACTGGCTTGCCGCCCTTCGCGCGAATGAGAACCGGAACCGGACCCACGCTTTCTTCGAGAACCACTCGTGTCTCTTCGTCGTTCAGCGTTATCTCGCCGATCGATGCGAGCACGAAGGCGCATCCAACCGTCGGATGTCCTGCAAAAGGAACTTCACCCGCTGGTGTGTAGATTCGAATACGACGAGTATGCGCCTTCACCTCGGGCGGAAAAACGAACACGCTCTCCGAGTAGTTGAACTCGCGCGTTATCGCCAGCATCTGGCGGTCGGAGAGCCCACGCGCATCGGTGATCACCGCCAGCGGGTTTCCGCCATGCAGAGAATCCGTGAATACGTCCGCGGTGTGAAATGCGTAGGACATTGCGCCGTAGAAAATGCGGATGCTCGGGGCCGGTGGCTACTGGCTGATGAGCTCGAGCCCTGGATAGGACGGATCCGGAGATTGCGGCGGATACGGCTCCGTTTGAGGGCCGAGGGCCAGTTTGTGAGCTCCTCATTTTTTGTTGACGGGAGGGCCTTAAATGGTTAGGTTATTACCCTGAGGCGCAAGATTGCGCTTCAGTGCCAGCGAACTGTAGAGGGACCTGGGAAGTCGCCGGGTCTTTTTTGGTTTCTGGCGAACAAATGCGGCCATTTCGGCCGCGAACAAACAGTAGTCGGCTCGGTACCGCACACACGGCACTCCGACACAATTGAATGAGGATGTACCGAACATGCGTACCACCGGCAAAGTAAAGTGGTTCAACGACGCCAAGGGCTTTGGCTTCATCACCCCCGAGAACGGACAGAAGGATTGCTTCGTTCATCACTCCGCCATTCAGGGCAACGGCTTCAAGTCGCTGGCTGAAGGCGAGCGCGTCGAATTCGACGTCGTGCAGGGCCAGAAGGGCCCGGCGGCCGAGAACGTAACCAAGCTCGGCGCTTAAGTCGCAGCTTGCTGAACGCCGTATAGAAGGGCGGGGCCGATCTGGACAACTCCAGGCCGGCCCCGCTTTTTATTTCGTAGCGCCTAAAAACGCATTTGGAGGATTATGGCAAAGGAAGAAGCAATAGAGCTGGAAGGAACCGTCACTGAAGTGCTGCCCGACGCGACGTTCCGTGTGCAGGTGAACAACGGCCATGACGTCCACGCTACGATCGCGGGAAAGATGCGGAGATTTCGCATCCGCGTTCTCGCCGGCGATCGCGTAACTCTTGAAGTCTCGCCCTACGACCTGACGAGAGGACGAATAACCTTCCGTCACAAGAGCTAGCCCCTAAGAATCGGGCTGAACCTTGGCGGGTGGCGGCGCGGGCAGCTCGGAAACGCGAGTCTTGAACGCATGAAATTGCGGATTGTCCACGGTGAGCGAGCGCGAGCTATCAAGTTTCATTTGGGCGATTAGCTCCTTCGCTCTAACAATGCGCGTCTCCTCGAGCGGGTGGGACGCAAACCATCCCTCGACCGTCGTCGGCTGATACTGGCGCTCCCTCATCAAGACCTGAAACAGATCCGGGATTCCCTGCGGATCGTAGCCAGCTCGCGTCACATTCACGACGGCTTCTGAATCGGCCTGTAGCTCGTCGAGTCGGCTGTGCCTCGCGAAGAGAGCAGTGCCTCCAACCTGGACCGCCGCCTGGGCGAGCCCGTTCTGGCAAATGCTCGTGAGCGTGCAGACAACGGTCAGTCCCGCGTTTGCCTTCTCCGCGTTCTGCATTTGCTTGACTGAATGTCGCTGAATCACGTGGCCGATCTCGTGCCCGAGAGTTCCCGTCAGCTCGTCCAGCTTCGTCGCGCTTTCAATGAGCCCGCGATTGACGTAGACATAGCCACCAGGCAATGCAAAGGCGTTCACCTGCCTCGTGTTTACGACGTAGAAATGCCAGTCCAGATCCGCGCGGCTTGTTGTCTTTGCGATAGCATCGCCGAGGTCCTGGATGTAACCAGCGATGGCCGGATCCGTCACGATCGGAAGCTGCGCGTTGATTTCCTCGGCGTTTTGCCGGCCGAGCGCGACTTCCTGGTCCTGCGAGACCGAGCAGGACGCAAGGAGGGAGGCGCAAACCAGCGGGATGACGGAACGAATATTCAGTGCCCGGAATAGGAGTAAATTCAAGGGGCAAGACATGTTCCATTCACGTCCTCCTCACTGCGCTCAAGGGCAAGCTTAATCCGTGCTCAGTTCACCAGTCTCCGACCGCCAGGTCCGCAGCTTCGAACAGCGGCATCTTCGCGTCCCAAGGTCCGCGCGCTACTCGGTGATGGGCTCGCTCGACGCATCGCTCACCGAAGTGTGGATTGTCTGCCATGGACACGGTCAGTTGGCGTCGCGTTTTCTGACGCGGTTCATTCCGATCGAGCGCGAGGATCGGCTCTTCATCGCGCCGGAAGCGCTCTCACGGTATTACCTGACGCCGCCACAGGGAGGGCCGCACGCGCCAAATACTCCCGTGGGGGCGACATGGATGACGTCGGAGGATCGGGAGCGCGAGATCGAAGACTACGTTCGCTATCTCGACCTGCTCTATGACGAGATCTTTTCGGTCGTGCCCCGTAAAGCGGTTCGCCTTTGGGTGGTTGGTTTCTCCCAGGGGACAGCTACCGTCGCACGCTGGGTAGCGCGCGGGACGGTGGATCCCGATCGTGTAGTTCTGTGGGCCGGGTTGTTGCCGCCGGAGCTCACTGCCCACGATGCGTCCAAGCTGTCGCGACGTGCGCCGCTGACGGTGGTACTCGGGCGCCAGGACGACTTCGCCAAGCCCGATCTGATCGCGGCGCAGGAGGCGCGATTGAAGGAGCTCGGTGTCCCGCACGAGATAATTCGCTTCGAGGGCGGTCACGAGATCGTTCCTGACGCCCTGTGGAGTCTGGCGGAGATCCACGGAAATTGAGCATGCGAATTCTCGCGAGAATATCGACAGCGGCCAATTGGCGACTCGCGATTCTTCTCCTCCTGATCGCGTCGCTCCTCGTTCCGGTAATCACGCCTGTGGGGTTCTTTTTCCCCTACGTCGCACCGAGGAACATTTATTTTCGCGTTGTCGCGGAGCTCGGAGCTCTCGCTCTCGTGTGGGCTGTTTGCTTCAGTGGTGAAGAGCTGGATCTTCGCTATGAGCCGATTTTCTGGGCACTCGTAGCGTTCGTCGCCGCGGCACTCTTGTCGGCGCTTTTCTCCCCGGCGCGCGATCACAGCCTGTTTGGAGATTTCGAGCGAATGGGCGGCGTGTTGGCATGGGTGCACTTCGCGCTCTTTTTCCTTCTGTTGCGCGTGCTTCGCGATCAGGAATGGAGCTGGGTTCTCAATGCTGCCCTGATCGTAAGCATCGTCGTCAGCGTCAGCGCAATTCTCGAGCATTCTACAATCGCATCCGCAGCGCGTCTGTCGGACTCGATGCTTTCCGCGAGCTCGTCCACGGTGGGCAACTCGGGGCTGCTGGCGGCGTATCTGCTCTTCGGGATCGGAGTGGCCGGATATCTAGCGTCGACGAGTGTCCGCTTCCGCTTGCTCTACCTGGCCGCCGCCGGCGTCAACTTGCTCGGCTTGGTGTACGCGGAGAACAGAAGCACAGTAATCGGCCTCGCGTTGGGCGGTGTGACAGGCTCCGTGATTTTTGCCGCGCTTCATGGCGCGCCACGCAGGCGCTGGATTGCCCCCATCGCAGCGATCGGTCTTGCCTTTCTTGTCGTCGGCGTCTCCGTCGGGATCAGAGCGTTTCCATCCAGCACGCTCACTCGCGGGGCGCCGGCGGTGCTTCAGCGTCTTGCGCTTACAAATCCCGCGGGTTCGGACGAGTCGCGAACGATGCAGTGGCGCGCCGCGATCGATGGATTCGAGGATCGTCCGCTGCTTGGGTACGGCCCTGAGAATCACAATCTGGTCTGGTCCGCGCACTTCGACCCAGGCATCTACCGCCTGGACACAGACGTCTACGACAGGACACACAATCAGTATCTGGAGTTGTTGGCAACAACCGGACTGCTCGGTGCGCTGACATTTCTCGGAATCTGGCTTGCAATCGCCGTGACACTGATCCGCGCCTATCGCGACGAGAGGTTATCCGCTGCATCGCTCGCCGTTCTCAGTGGGCTGCAAGTCGCTTACGCGACTTATCTCTTCTTCTGGTTCGTCGATCTCAACTCGACGATGCTCTGGATTCTCTTTGCGGCATTGATTGCGTCCCTCGAGAATCCACATGGAGTGGTGCGACCGGCGCTCGAGCGGAGTCGCGTGCCGCGCGGTGTTTCGATCACGGTCGCAGCTTTTTCTACGCTGCTCGTCGCCGCCTCGCTGTACGGGGATGCCTACCTGCCACTTCGTGCCGATCGCGCACTCGATGGAATAGACGCTTCCCGCGGCTCGGCCCGACAGGCGCTGGCAGAATTCGACGTTCTCGCGCGCACGCCCGGTCATCAAACCGCTCACACGCCGCTGGTGATGGGTGAATACCTCGCTTCGCTGCGTTCGCGCTATCCTGATATGCGACGCAACCCCGACGAGCGGCGAATGCTCGAGGCTGCTTTCGCGAACACAGCCTGGGCGTTCCGCCAGGAGATCCACAACGACACTTTGAACGACCGGCTCTACACCCACCAAGCCAGGATGCTCCTCGACGCGGCGAGCTTTTACGGCTCGCGATCTTACATCGACGAGGCCATCGCGAGCCTCAACAAAGCGATCGGCTTGAGCCCGCACCGAATCCAGCAGAGATTGCTGCTCGCCACCGCCTACACAGAGAACGACGATCCTGATCGTGCGCGCATCGCGCTCGAGGATGCGGTGAGGAGCGATCCGGATCTGGGGGAACCGCGCTACGCGCTGGCAGAGAATTATCTGAGAGGCGGGAAAAGCGACTCGGCTCTCGCGCTGCTGGAGAGCTCACTCAGGCACGGTTACGTCGGTGCGCCGGAAACCTATCTCGCGATCGGAAAGCGGTTGGAGTTCTCGGGGCGAAGCGCTGCCGCCGCGAGATTGTACTCGAGCTATCTGGAGGCGAAGTACACCAAAGCGGTATGGGACCGGCCGGGAACAATCGACAGAACAGTCCCGACAACGGACCTCGCCGTCGCCGCCCACCTGCCGCTGCTTTACGTCCGGGCGCAGGAGAGCGAGCTCGCGATCAAGACGGCAGCAGCGCTCTCCGCATTCGATTCGTCGCGAACGGGACTCGTCGAGCGATTTGTATCGGATGTGGGATCACGCCGGCGCTCGCGTTGGGTGGCGAAGAACTCGCTTCTTCCTTGCGCGTCTTTCCGCGTCTCAAGAGCGAATGACGCGGCCAATCTCGATGCTTGCGGGGTATTCCGGAAGAAGCTCTAGACGGAGGCCGTGTACGCTGTGGCGGCTGTCACCGCAGTCGTTCTTGGGCCGCTGCGGTGAATTCTGAGCGCGGCGATGCGTCGGCCGTCCATGGCGACGACTTCCATCTCGCCGCCGGGAATGGCGATCCTGTCGCCCATTCTCGGCAGGCGACCGAGCTTGGCAAAGGCGTACCCGCCCAGTGTCGTCCAGTCTCCCTCCGGTATCTGCACCCGGTAATCGGAGCGGACATCGATGAGCGAGAGCGATCCAGCCAGCTCGAGGACGCCATCTGTCATGATCGACTCGCGGGAGGCGAAGTCGTATTCGTCGGCTATTTCTCCGATGACCTCTTCGACCAGGTCTTCCATTGTCACGATACCCGCAGTTCCGCCGTACTCATCGAGCACCACCGCCATGTGGGCGCGCGTTTTTCTCAGATCGTCCAGCACGCGCTCCGCGGGCCGGCTGTCAGGAACGTACATGGGCTCGCGCACAAAGTCCGCAAGGTTAAAAGGAGCGTCGCCAGAATGCAGCCACAGATCCTTGGCGAGGAAGACTCCGATAACGTCGTCCAGCGACTCGCGGTACACCGGATAGCGCGAGTAGCGTTCGCGTCTCAGAACTTCCCAGACTTCCTGCTCCGTCGATTCGATGTCCAGCGCGACGACCTCCGTTCGAGGACGCATTACGTCTCTGGCTTTTTTCTCGTGGAAGTCCAGCACACCGGCCAGCATCGCCCGATCCGATTCGTCGAGCGTCCCGCGGGCGTGAGCCTGCATCACCATAAACCGGATCTCTTCCGGGCTGTGACCTTCTTCGTCGGTGGACTGTTCCACGCCAAAAATGTGGAGGATGCCGCTTGCCGCGCCGTTGAACAACCAGATGAATGGCGACATGAATCGCGAGAACAGCACGAGCGGGCGTGTAACGGCTTTGGCAGTTTTCTCAGGGCTGGCCAGCGCTACGGATTTCGGCGCGAGCTCTCCCAGAACGATGTGAAGAAAAACGAGGAGAAAGAACGCGACCGGTATGGCCGCTACGTGGCTGGAAGTGGGCGAAGGGCTCAACCCGGCCGAACGCAAGAGGCTGTCGAACAAGTGAGCCAAGGCTGGCTCGCCGATCCAGCCCAGAGCGAGCGACGCCATCGTGATTCCAAGTTGCGTGGCGGCGATGTAGCGGTCTAAATGTTGGAGCGCGGCCTGAACAGCGCGCGCACCACGATCGCCCTTGCCGATCATCTCGTCGATTTTGCTGCGCCGTGCGGCTACCAGGGAAAACTCGGCAGCGACAAAAAAGGCGTTCAGGGCGACCAGTCCAAGCACGGCAACCATGCCGCTGGCGGCCGCGGTCATAGACGGAGGATCCGCGGCGTCCGCAGCAAGAAGTCCAAGGACCATATGTGTGTAATCTATATAGTAGTAGGGACTTAGGCTCACGCCGGAGCGTATAATTGACCTCAGTGTCTCATCAGCATATTTCGGAGCCCTCGATACAGGCCGTCCCGATTACCCCTGCTACTCCGAGGACCCCGCTCGCCTTGCCAATGGGGTCTGGTAGCGGGAGAGAGCGCGTGCTTCGGGTTCTCTACGTCGGCCGCCTTTCCCTGGCCACGGCCATTTTCCTCGCTGCCATCGTCGTCTGGCGCGCCGCTGACAGTACTGCGACACTCATAGCGACACTCGCGTTTGTGTCGGCCCTGCTCTTTACCGCCGCTTCGATGATGTACAGCGGGACGAGAGTGGCGCGCCCCGGCGACAGATTCTTCTACGTGCAAGTGCTCTTTGATCTGCTTCTGGTGACGGCCGTGGTTCACCTGACGCAGGCCGGGACACCTTCCCAACTCGCTCCGCTCTACATTCTCGTCATCGCGGTCAGCGCCCTTGTGCTTCCAGCAACAGGAGTACTGTTGGTAGCGCTGCTGGGCGACGTGCTGTATTTCGCTGTAACGATCGTCGATCAGGGCTCGACCTTCGATGTTCCGTTTCTCGTGCAGCTCGGAATTTTTGGAGCCGTAGCACTCGGCTGCGGCTACATAGGTGCTCGCCTGCGTGAAGCAAATGCGGGTCGCGAAGAGATGGCCGCGGAGCTTGCAGCGTTCAGGCTGCGCGAAGCGGATATAGAGCGACTGCACACTCGCGCAGAGCGCCTCGAAGCGGTCGCGGAGATGAGCGCTTCACTCGCGCACGAGATCAAGAACCCGCTCGCATCCATTCGAAGCGCGGCGGAGCTATTGGCAAAGGTGCCCGGCGCCGACGACGACACGCGCACTCTCACGAAACTCGTTCAGCGCGAGTCGGATCGGCTGTCCAGGCTCTTGTCGGAGTTCCTTGATTTCGCGCGCACCGGAGTCACGAGCGTGCGCCGCCTCGACATCATCGAGATCGCGCGCCACGCCGCCGCGCTGGTTGCCGCACACCCGGATAAGCCGGAGCACGTAACGATTCGAGAGCTGTTTCCCCCCAACCCTATGGTCGTCATTGGCGATGATGATCTGCTCCACCGCGCCATCTTCAATCTCCTTCTCAACGCGGTGCAGGCATCTCCCACAGGCGGCGAAGTACGACTCGAGGCTGTGGAGCTCGCTCACCATCAGCTGCCCCCGCAAGCCGAGCATTTTTCGCGCGGCGCCATAATGCTCCGAATTGCAGATCAAGGCCGTGGCATACCGGACACGATCAAGGAGAGACTCTTTGAGCCGTTCGTGACGACCAAGGCTGGCGGCAGCGGACTCGGCCTATCGATCGTGCACCGCGCCGTTGAAGCGCACCACGGCTTCATTCTCGTGGACAGTCCGGATCAGCATGGCGGCACACGATTCACCGTGATTCTGCCGAAGCTCGGGACGGATGGCGCCAAGCGCAGCCCGAAGCGTAGTCCAAAGTTGGCGACAAAGGGCGAATCATGACGGCAGCTCCGACACCCGCTCCCACCGTTCTGGTCATCGATGACGAGATGGGCATCCTCGACACAATTCGCATCCTGCTCAAGAGCGAAGGGTTCACCCCCTACACAGCCCTCGGAGGAAAGAAGGGCCTCGAGCAGATCGCGGCTCTGAAGCCGGAGCTGATACTCACCGATGTACGCATGCCGGACGTGACCGGGCTCGACATACTCGCGTCGGTTCGAGCGCATGACCCGGAAGCAGTCGTCATCCTGATGACGGCCCAAGCCAGTTTACAATCCGCCATCGGAGCAGTGAACAACGGCGCCTTCTACTACATACAGAAGCCGTTCAAGAATGAGGAGCTTGTGACGATCGTGCGCCGCGCGGCCGCACACCGCAACCTGCGACGCGAGAACAAGACACTCAAAGCGGAAGTGAAGCGAAAGGACCGAACCGGCCGGCCGGTTGGCTCAAGCAAGCCGTGGCTCGATGCGCTCCACGTGGCTGAATCGGTTGCCCCCACGGATTCGACTGTTTTGCTGCAGGGTGAATCCGGAACAGGGAAGGAGGTCGTGGCGCGCTACATACATGACCTGTCGCCGCGCTCCGCCAAGCCGTTCCTATCCATAAACTGCGGCGCGCTGCCAGAGAGCCTGCTCGAAAGCGAGCTGTTCGGTCACGTGAAAGGATCTTTCACAGGGGCGTCGCGCGACAAGGAGGGACTGTTTTCGGCGGCCGCCGATGGAACCTTCTTCCTCGATGAAATTGGCGAGACAACTCCGGCTACCCAGGTTAAGCTTCTCCGCGTATTGCAGCAGCGCGAGGTCATTCCAGTAGGAGCGACCGAGGCAAAGCCGGTGCATGCCCGCGTGATCGCCGCGACCAATCGCGACCTCGAAGAAGAGATAAAGCGCGGCATCTTTCGGAGCGATCTCTACTACCGCTTGAATGTGATCTCGATAATCC
>CATPBN010000046.1 GCA_955652635.1 uncultured Gemmatimonadaceae bacterium | reverse complement strand
TGCCGGATGAGGCGTTCGATGTCGCCGTCATCGGCGGTGGCTCCGCCGGGTATGTCGGCGCGATCCGTGGAGCCCAACTCGGGCTCAAAGTCGCCGTCATCGAGAAGGAGAAGGTGGGCGGTACCTGCCTGCACCGTGGCTGTATCCCGACCAAGTCGTTCCTGCATTCCTCCGAACTGGCGCACCAGATCCACGCAGCCGCCGCCCTTGGCCTGAAAACCGACGGCCTCCAGATCGACTGGCCCACGGTGCTCAAACGCAAGCAGGCGGTCGTCGATCAGCTCTGGCGCGGCGTCGAGTTCCTGCTGAAGAAGAACAAGGTCACCGTGTTCAAGGGCGAGGGCATCATCGAGTCCGAGCACGCGGTCACGGTCAAGGACAGCGGCCAGGTGGTCAACGCCAAGAACCTAATGGTCGCGACCGGCTCGCGGCCCAAGTCCTTGCCGGGGCTGAAGATGGACGGCGATCGCGTGATCAACAGCGACCACGCGGTCAACCTCGACAAGATGCCGCAATCGATCGTGATCGTTGGCGCCGGTGCGGTCGGGACCGAGTTTGCCTGCGTCTACAACGGCTACGGGGCGGACGTGACGCTGGTTGAGTTCCTGCCGACCCTGCTGCCGCTCGAGGATGCCGAGGTGGGCCAGCAACTGGCGAAAGTCCTCGGCAAGCGCGGCATCAAAATTCTCACCGGCGCCCAGGTCCAGCCGGACACCATCAAGCAGTCCAACGGGAAGATGACGGTCGCGGTCAAGGCCGGCGACCAGACGCAGACCATCGAGGCGGAGCGGATGCTGGTCGCGGTCGGTCGCGAAGGGATCACCGAGGGCTTCGGCCTGGAGAAGCTGGACATCCAGCTGGAGAAGGGCTACATCAAGACCGACGAGCACTACCGTACCGGGCATCCCAACGTCTACGCGGCGGGCGACGTCATCGGTAACTTCCTGCTGGCGCACGTCGCCTATTACGAAGGCGAGCACATCATGGAGCACATCGCCGGCAAGAACCCCAAGCCGCTCGACTACAACCGAGTGCCGCGGGCGACCTACAGCTATCCCCAGGTGGCAAGCCTCGGCCTATCGGAAAAGCAGGCGCGCGACCAGGGACTGAACGTCAAGGTCGGGAAGTTCCCGCTGGCGGGCAATGCCAAGAGCGTGATCCTCGGCGAGACCGAGGGCTTCGTGAAGATCATCAGCGATGCCGATTCGGACGAACTGGTCGGCGTCTTCATCCTCGGGCCGAACGCCACCGAGCTGATCGCCGAGACGGCGCTGGCTAAGCTGCTCGAATCAACGCCATTCGAAATCGGGGCGAGCATCGCCCCGCACCCGACCGTGTCGGAATCTGTCAAGGAGGCCGCGCTAGCCGTCGACGGCGTAGCGATCCACATTTAGAAGGATGGCCCTGAAGACGACCGAGGTCGAGGCCAAGGGCGGGCAGAGCCGCCACCGGTCGCTCGGCTTGAGCGACGAGCAGGCGCTGCGGATCTACGAGGTGATGCGCCTCGCGCGCGCCGTCGATGAGCGCATGTGGTTGATCAACCGCCAGGGCCGAGCGCCATTCGTCATCTCCTGCCAGGGGCAGGAAGGGGCTCAGGTGGGCACGGCCGCGGCGCTCCGGCCGGGCTACGACTGGGTGGCGCCCTACTATCGCGATGCCGGCGTCGTTCTCTGGTTCGGCATGACCGCCCGCGACCAGATGCTGTCCTTCTTTGCCCGGCGCGAGGATCCGAATAGTGCCGGGCGGCAGATGCCGGGACATTTCGGCAGCCGCCGCCTCCACATTGTGACGGGTGGCAGCCCGGTGGCGACCCAGCTGCTGCACGCGGCCGGGGTGGCGCTCGCCTCCAAGCAACGAAAGGAGGATGCGGTCGCGGCCGTCTACTTCGGCGCCAAAGCTGCGATGGGCTTCGGCCGCGATGTCCGATCCGCGATCTTCCACCAGGTGGGCACCTTCTCCGCCCGCGAGGTCTCCCACTTCGGCGCTCCGTCGCTGATCACCCGCAACACCAACGACGTGCAGCAGGTGCAGATGCTCGTCGTGATGACCTGCACGATGCTGATCAAGGTGCTGCGCACCTACCTCCGGCCGTACACGAGGGCGCTCCTCGCGGTGGTCGCGCTGCAGCTGGTGGCGACGATGGCTTCGCTCTACCTGCCCAGCCTGAACGCGGACATCATCGACAAGGGCGTGGCCAAAGGCGACACCGGCTACATCGTCTCAACCGGTGGCTGGATGCTGCTGGTCACGCTTGCGCAGATTGCGTGCTCGATTGGGGCGGTCTATTTCGGCGCGCGTGCCGCAATGGCATTCGGCCGGGATGTCCGGTCAGCCATCTTCCACAGGGTGGGCACGTTCTCGGCCCGGGAGGTCGCCCAGTTCGGCGCGCCCTCGCTGATCACGCGCAACACCAACGACGTGCAGCAGGTGCAGATGCTCGTCCTCATGACCGCCACGCTGATGGTCTCCGCGCCGATCATGTGCGTGGGCGGCATCATCATGGCCCTCCGGCA
>CATPBN010000045.1 GCA_955652635.1 uncultured Gemmatimonadaceae bacterium | reverse complement strand
TGCTGATGGCGCACGGGATGGTCGATACCAACGTCCACTTTCAGGATATCGTCAGGCTCACGGAGAGATTGATCGAGCTTGGCAAGACGCGGTGGGAGCTGGCAGTATACCCAGTGGAGGACCACGCTTTCGTGAGACCTTCCTCGTGGGCGGACGAATACCGGCGGATCTTCGAGTTGTTCGAGAGATACCTCCCTAACGGCACTTCAAACCGATGATCGATTTCATCAGCTCAATATTGTCCCAATCAGTGTCGTTCGTTCGCGCCGTTGTCGGCGCACCGGATTACGAGCGCTACCTCGCCCACATGCGCAGCGCGCATCCCGGCGACCGGGTGATGACGGAGACCGAGTTCAATCACACTCGGATGAACGACCGCTATAACAAACCCGGATCGAAGTGCTGCTAGCGAGCTCAATCGACCGCTAGCAACCCGGGTGTGCAACATCTGACTCGGCTGACGTCTCCCATGACGACAACCAACCGAGTCAGAAATGAAAGCGTCCACATCGCTGCTAACAATCGCCCTCGCTGCAATCGCGTACGGGTGTGATTCATCTTCCTCCGCGAATGGAAGCGGAGTAGCAATCGGGAAGATGCAGGGGTCGCCAGGCAATCCGGTTACCGCGAGCTCCATGGCCGCCCCTCGCGCGGCTTCGGAGAGGTTCAGACCCACTGATGCGGGGTTCAGTGGCGGCAGCGTTTCCGGGGCAGTGACGGACGAACCGAGCCCTGAGAGTCCACAGTATAGGGCGGACCCCCTCCAGAATCTCGACGCCCGCGCGGCCGCGCCCACGATGGTCATTCGTACCGGCCAGGCCTTCATCGAGGTCGACAAGGTTGACCCCGCGATAATGAAGATCCGCCAGCTCGCGGCGCAGGTCGGTGGCTACATCACCAACTCGTCGATCAATGGAGGCCGCGACCAGATCCGGCAGGCGACGTTCGAGCTCAAGGTTCCGGGGGGCAAGTACGACCAGGCCGTTGATTTGTTGTCCACGATCGGCAAACTGGAGACTGTCAGCTCCACAGCGCAGGATATCGGCGAGGAGTTTGTCGACGTGACCGCGCGGGTGACAAATTCCCGGCGCCTCGAGGAGCGGTTGATCAGCCTGCTGGCGAACCGGACCGGAAAGCTCGACGAGGTTCTCCGCGTCGAACGCGAACTGGCGCGCGTAAGGGAAGAGATCGAGCGCTACGAAGGAAGACTTCGATACCTGAGCGCCCGCGTCGCGCTGAGCACGCTCACGATCACGGTTCACGAGCCCGCGCCAATACTAGGTAATTCGCCGGGAGAGAACCCGATCGCTGCCGCGCTCAGGCGCGCCTGGAAAAACTTCATCGTGATGATCGCGGGCTCGATTGCGGCGCTTGGCGTCGTAATTCCGCTGGCGCTGCTCGGCCTCGCCGGATGGTTGGCGTACAGGCGCTGGAAGCGGGTGTAAAACGAAGGCCGCGGGGAGGTGGAGTTCTCTCCGCGGCCGCTCAGTATCTAGTTCTTCAGGTCCCGATTGTACAACCACAGCGCCCGTGAGAGCGACGAGTAGCTCATGCTCAGGTGCTGGGCGCCCCACAACATTGCTCCGAGTCCACCAATCACGAGAATGGGACTCGCGGCGTTATTCGAGCTGTTCGCGGCCACGAGGACTCCGATCAATGTGGTCGTCGCTCCCATGACGCCCACGAGAGAGCCGCGAAAATTGTTGGTCTGAAACGCGCGTGCGTCAGCCACCGCCGGGGGCGAGCTGGCGAGGAGCTGGGTCAGATCGAACTCTCGAAACCATCCCAAAGTCCCAACTACGGGCCCGTCCGCACCGCGAATGATGCTGACATTGCCCCAGCTCGACTCGAAGCGAAGCGCGCCAGCTGCGTATGTGCGGGTCGAATCGGTCGCCCGCTCGGGATCGCTCCGAATGGAACCAACAACCGCCGGCCTGGGCGCAACTTCTTCGCGCTTCTTTACCTGCGCGCCGGCTCTCGCAGCGGCACCAGCTACCAACACGACGCCAAGGCTCAGCGTCCAATAAAATCTTGACTTCATTATCCCTCAGTGATTGCCCAAACCGTCACGATAGAGACGATTTGGACAATCCCAGGAATACATCAATTGTGCTGATCTGCGCTCTTTTTCAGATCCCGATTGCACCACCAAACTGATTTGGACAACGCTCTATCGGCATTCCCCAGTCTCCATCCTCCGTAAGTGATTAGAGACACACCAGGAATCGTCAAGCCGGTGGGAACCGCCTGGTTCAAGTGGGCGATCGCGGGATCGGCACAAGCAACGAGTGCCGCGAGCAGCGCAACAACAAGAACTCCTTCGCCAGTTGTGTCTTTAATGCTTCCTCCTCGGCCATGGTGCGGTTGGTGAAGGTGGCCACCATACCAAGCCTGGAACGAGAAAGCGTAATCCGGTTGCCGCTTACGAGATCACTTCGATTCCCGTACGGGAGAAGGAGCAACGAATACCATCAGCAGCGCTGCCATGAGCGCGAGCGTGGCCCCGAACACAAACGCGCTTGGCGCGCCGAGTCGATCCCAGATTGCGCCGAAGATGAGCGAGGCGGGGAGGGCGCCCAATCCGATTGCGAGATTGTACCAACCGAATGCCGAACCGCGGCGTGTCTGAGGGACGATGTCCGCGACGAGAGCCTTCTCGGTCCCCTCAGTCGCTCCGTAGAAAATCCCGTAGACAGCAAACAGAACCCACGCCTGCCACGCAGCGGTTGCCCATCCGAACGCGAAATACACAGCGGAATAGAGGAGCCATCCGGCCACGATCAACGGCTTTCGCCCCAACGTATCCGACAGCCCGCCGCCATACGTGCCCGTCGCCGATTTTACAAAGTTGAGCAACGCCCAGAGGATCGGGGCCAGCGCGATCGGCACGCCGAGTTGATTCGCCCGCAACAGGAGGAACGCGTCGGTCGAGTTTCCAAGGGTGAAGAGGAGGATCACCACGAGATACGCCCAGAAGCGCTTCGTGAGCCTCCCGCCGATATCCGTTACTGATGTGGCCGCTTCTTTCTCTCCGGCGTCCCGCTTCGGCACATCACGCACGACGATGATGAGAACGACCATCGCTATCAGAGCCGGAACGGCGGAAAGCCAGAACACGTTGCGCAGGGCCCGTTCGTCGTGCGGCAGGAGATGCCTCGAGCTCTCGAATGAGCCAACGCCTTGCAGCTTGAGAAAAAGAAACGCGAGCAGCGGCCCAACCACGGCGCCAGCGTTGTCCGCGGCGGCGTGAAATCCAAACGAGCGCCCACGCGCCGTCGCAGGCGCGGAATCCGCGAGAAGCGCGTCACGCGGCGATGTGCGAATCCCTTTGCCGATTCGATCCGTCAGCCGGATGAAGAGTACCTGCGTCGCGCTTCTCGCCGTCGCCGTGAACGGCCTTACTATCGACGCGATCCCGTAGCCAATTACGACCAGTCGCTTGCGACTGCCGACTTTGTCGGACCACCAGCCGCTCACGAGCTTGAGCAGCGACGCCGTAGTCTCCGCCACCCCTTCAATCGCGCCGATGAAGCTCGCGTTCGCGCCGAGCACACTGGCGAGGAACACCGGAAGCAGCGGATAAATCATCTCGGTGGAGACGTCGGTGAAAAAGCTCACCGCGCTCAGACCGAGGATGTTTCGCCCGAGCTTTGGCTTCGGGTCGGTTGTCGGGTCCGACGCTACGATGCGTGCACCTCTGAATGATCTCCGACCGTTACCTCCCCCTTCACTCCTTCGACGACCGCGTCATCCCCGATCAGAGAGTTTCGCAGCGTGGATCGCCGTATCGTCGCCTTCGAGCCGACGATCGAGTGGCTGATCTCGACCCCCTCGAGCACCGAGCCCGCGCCGATGGAGACGTTGGGCCCGATTTTGGACTTCTTCAGCGTCACGTTGTCTTCGATGTACACGGGATCGACGATCGTTGAGTCACCGGCATCTTTCGGCCGGCGGGCGCGCCCGCGGGCGAGCATCGCCTGGTTCGTCTCGATCATCGTCTCGATCTTGCCAGCGTCGTACCAGCCTTCGACATCGACGACTCTGATCTTCGCGCCTTTGTCGATCATGTACTGGAACGCGTCGGTCAGAAAATACTCGCCTTGATTCTTCGGCTGCCTCAGCACGTGCTCGATGCCCTCGTACAGCAGCTTCCAGTTCTTGATGTAATAGAGCCCGATGTTGGCGCGCTTCGATATGGGAGTCTTCGGCTTCTCGACGATCTTCGTCATGTTGCCGTCCTTGTCGGTCACGACAACTCCGAATCTCTGGTAGTCCTCCACCTCCTTGACCCAGATGATTCCGTCAGCGTCGACTGTTTTCACCTTGGAAAGATCTGCGTCGAAAATCGTGTCGACGAAAATTATCAGCACCGGTTGATCGACGTACTCCCTCGCCAGCGCAACGGCGCCGGCCGTGCCGTCCTGAATCTTTTGCTCGACGAAAACCGAGGGCACGTTCATCTCCGACCGCGCGTATTCCTCGACCTTCTCCTTCAGGTGCCCCGTGATGTAAATGATCTGCTCGACGTTTCCGAGCTTTTTCAGCTCGTCGAGCACGTACGACATCACCGGCTTGCCCGCGACCTTCATCATCGGCTTGGGCGTGAGGTACGTGTGCGGCCGCAGACGCGTTCCCTTGCCTGCCAGCGGAATTATGACTTTCATGGCGCGATCGTTCCCTCTCGGCCGTACTTGTCGCTCAGCCTCACGACATCATCGAGCTCCGACGTGGATACTTCGAGGACATCACAGTCAGTCAACGCCACCATCTGATGAATTGTCCCGGGCGTGATCCGGAACGATTCTCCCAGCCTGAGCTGAACATCTTGCAGTACGCCCGAATCGCTCTGGACGCGATAGGAAAGCTGGCCCGAGAGCAAATACACGGTTTCGTCCTTCTTCCTATGGTACTGCACTGACAGCTCCTGGCCCGCGTTGATGTGCAGGATCTTCCCGACGTAGCGATCGGAGTGGGCCCAGATCGTCTCGTGCCCCCACGGCTTTGGTACTTTTGAGACCTTCACGCGCCCTGCGCCAGGTTTCGGAACCGGCCTCCTGGCTGTCGCTGTGCGTTTTCCACGTTTGGTGCGGGTCTTCTTCTTGGTCATGCATAAATATCTACGGTGATGCGATACGCAGCCACTTCGATAAGGCATAGTTTCTGCCTTCGCGTACCACATGATTCTCTCGCCGAAGCATCTTCCGCGCCTCGCCGCGACGCTGGGGCTGTTCACCAACTACGGCCTGCGCGATTTCGCGGGCCGACAGGGCCTGCTCAATCTCGAAGGCGCCAACGTGGCTGCCGGAAATGGCTCAGACGGCGGAGAATCGGCCGGTAAAGCCAAGGCCTTTCGCGAGCGGCTGGTCGAGTTGGGGCCGGCCTACATAAAGTTGGGCCAGGTTCTTTCGACGCGTCCCGACCTTCTGCCGCGGCAGTACATCGATGAGCTCGAACACCTCCAGGACGATGTGCCCCCGATGTCATACGAGCAGGTTGAGCGAACGCTCGAAGAGGAGCTCCACGCGCGCATCAGCAAGCTGTTCGCATCGTTTGAGCAGAAGCCGCTCGGAAGTGCCAGCCTTGGCCAGGTCCACGCGGCGGAGCTTCGCGACGGTCGGAGCGTGGTGGTCAAGGTGCAGCGGCCGAACCTCCGGGAACAGCTTAACGACGACATTGAGTATTTCCGTGAGCTCGCTGTGTTTCTTACCGAGCACACTTCGGCCGGCTCGCGGGTCGATCTGATCGGAGTTGTGCAGCAGGTGGAGAAGGCACTCGTCGAGGAGCTCGATTATCGCGGCGAAGCCCGCAACACGGCATCGTTCAGGAAGAGTCTCGCCACCTTCCCGCACATTCTCATTCCACGCGTGATCGACGCGTACACGACTCACAAGGTCCTGACGACGGAGCGCATCAAGGGCGTGAAGATCGACGCGATCCCGCCGATCAGCCGAATCGAGTACGATTTCGCGGACCTTGCCGACGAATTCGCCCGAGCCTACCTGCAGCAGATCACCGACAGCGGACACTTCCACGCCGACCCACATCCCGGCAACGTGTTCATAGTCCTGCCCGGCCGGGAGAATCCGCGTACACCGTCGGAAGCGGCCGAGGACGATCGTCGTCAGATCGTAAGGCCCGGCGCGACCGCGCTGACGCAGTCGGAGAACGAGGCTAAAGCGGCCGCCGCGCCCGCTCCTTCGCGCGACGATCCGAAGCTCGCGCTCATCGACTTCGGCATGACCGCGCACCTCACCGGAACCATGCGCGACCACGTCGTGCGTCTCCTGCTGGCGATGGCGGAGAACAATGGGGATGCGGCCGCACAAGCGCTGATCGAAATGGGAGAGCCGCCGGAGGAGTTCAACCGCAACGCATACGTCCGGGATGTGGCGGCGGTGATAGCCAAGCACGCGGACCAGACCGTGGAAGAGACTCCCGCGGGTTTGATTCTCTACGAGATCATCTCGATCGCTTTCCGCGAGGGCCTCAAGCTTCCGGCGGAGCTGACTCTGCTCGCCAAGGCCCTGTTCAACCTCGATGCGGTGACGAGATCTCTCGATCCCAATTTCAATCCGACCCAGTCGATTCGCGAGTACACTGCCGAGATAGCGAACAAGAGGGCACAGCGCGACATGTCGCCGCGGCGTCTCTTTCAGATGGCGGCTGAAACGTCGGACCTCGTCCGCGCGCTGCCACACCGACTGGATGTCCTTACCCAGAAACTAATCTCGAATGATTTCGCCGTGCGCGTGGATACTCCACAGCTCGGCTCCCTTCTCCTCGGCCTCGAGAAAGTAGCCAATCGAATCTTCACCGGGCTGGTGCTCGGCGGATTACTGGTGGCGAGCGGCCTGCTGATGGCGTATCAGCGCAGCCTCGGAATGATCGGCTTTCTCATCGCCGGAATCCTCGGGCTATGGATGATCGCGACGATTTTCATTCAGGACCGGAGGAGCAGGAAGCGGAAGGGGAAGTCCTAGAGACAGGCGACCACGCTCTTGACGTAGTTGTCGAGGCGCTCGCGCACCAGCGCATTGGTGGTGCCGGGAACTCCGCTCGCCCGCCAGCCCTCATGCATCGATGGCGGCCCCGGTAGCAGTTCCACGACGGACATTAGATCCCAGTAGGGATCGTACTTGAATTCGGATCCAGCCTCGGCAATGTAGGCCTTGAGGAAATCGTCGGCGACCGCGACGCCGTGAAGATTTGCGAGGTTGTGACGGCACCAGGCGACATCGATGCCTGCTGGCCCTCTACAGCCATTGACCCAATCGACGACTCCGCTGACAACGCCATTTTGCCAGAGGACATTGCTGGGGTGATAGTCGCGGTGCACGAAACATTCCGGGTATGGGCGGGGCGTCCCTTGGACGATGTCGATGGCTTTCTTCCACGCTTCCGGTTGCTTCGACCAGCCTGGCACGGACAGCGCTTGCGCATCGTTGTACCGGCGATACTTCCAGCGAAATCCCGCGGCGTCGACGCGATGAATCCGAGCCGCAGCCTCGGCGAGACCTCGCAGCCATGACCTTGGGTCCTCTGGTTCGAGAACCACGGTGCCCGGGATTCTCGCTACGAGCGTCGCGGGTACGCCGCAATGCGTGCCATCCGGGTCGACAGCGATCAGCTGTGGTACCGGCAAACCTGCGCGAGTCGCATGTTTGAGACTGAGTCCCTCGCGAACAGCGACGTCCGGTTCCCGCCTTACCCATTCCTGGTTGGCGAATCGGCGCAGAACGAGGCTGTGTCTTCTATCGGCGGTCTCGATCTCGACGGTGTGAAGAAGAGAAGAAGTGGCTCCGGGTAGCACCGCGACTGAGATCACGCGTGCGCCGGTCGTGCTTTCTATCCAGCGCCGCGTATTCTCGGAAAGCATTTCAATCCCACCGCAACACGATCTTGCCGAAGGTCTTGTTGGAATGCATCAGCTCATGAGCTGCGCGAATCGCTTCGAAGGGGAAAACGCAATCGACGACGGGCTTGAGCCGGCCGGCATCGAACAACGGAATGATTCGCTCAGAGAATTCCCGAGCCAGCGCGATCTTTTCCTCCAGAGGCCTCGCACGCAGTGTCGTTCCGATGACGGTGAGCCGCTTCATGAGAAGCACGCCCATGTTTAGTGGCGTGCTCGCGCCACCGGTCAGACCCACCAGGACGATCCGGCCGCGCACCGCCAGCACGCGCAGGTTTCCCTCGAGGTAATTCCCTCCCACCAGATCCACCACCGCATTCACGCGCTCTGCGCCGATCGCCGCTTCGAGCTGCCCCGCCCAATCTCCGCGCGACGCATCGATGCCGAATTCGAGCCCGAGTCGCTTCGCACGCTCGAGTTTCTCTGCTGTGCGCGCCGTGCCAATCACCGTCGCTCCTGCCACCAATGCGATTTGTAAAGCCGCAGTGCCGACTCCGCTCCCCACCGCATGAATGAGCACCGTTTCACTGGTGCGAAGCGCCAGTCGATTGAAGAGCGCATCGTACGCCGTGAGGAAAACTTCCGGAATGGCGGCAGCGTCTTCCCACGACAGCGCCTTCGGAACCGGCATCGCTTCGCGCTCGTGCACGGTGAGGTATTCGGCGTGACTTCCGCCGCCGACGATGCCCATCACCCGGTCGCCGATCTTCCAAGATGTGGCAGACGGCCCGAGGGCATCAACTTCGCCCGAGTATTCCATTCCACTTATTTCTGCCGTAACGCCGGGCGGGACGGGATAGTTCCCCTCTCGCTGCATGAGATCTGCGCGATTGAGCGCCGACGCTCGCACCCTCACCCGAATCTGACCCACACCGGGGTCGGGCTTCGGCCGCTCCTGAATCTCGAGCACTTCCACCGGGCCCGGGCGGGTGATTATAACGGCTTTCATTGCTCCAACATACTCGGAGTGCCATGCCCTTATGCGCGCAGCCCCAAGCCGGCCCGCCGATCGCCCCCGGCCGGTAGTCTCCAGTTGCAGTTATTCTGCTTTACCGAACCCTATTGCCATTTGGATCCCACACCTCGACTGTTCCAAGATTCCGCGCCCGGATCGGTGCTTCGATCTTG
>CATPBN010000044.1 GCA_955652635.1 uncultured Gemmatimonadaceae bacterium | reverse complement strand
CTGATGCGGTCGAGCCAGCGACGGGTAAGGTCATCCCTACTCCCGCGCATCCTCTCCGCCAGCACTCTGGCCAGCGTGCAATTCTCCAACAAAAGGTCCGCTTCCGCGGTGCCCGGTCGCTCTGAGACGCCCATAGCCCTCCCTGACAGCCTGCTGTGCAGAAGTGCTCAAATACGCAATTTGTGCTCCGCAGTGGTGCGGCTTACTCCGGGGCAAGCGCCTTGACATAGGGGAGGGGGGTATGTTGATTTGGCTCAGGAGGTAGTGAGCGTGGCAACCCAGCTCGTCGCAGCCAAGGAAGACTCGATCTCGTTTCCCGTGACAGGGATGACCTGTGCGGCCTGTCAGGCCCGGGTACAGCGTGCGCTCGCCTCGGAGCCCGGCGTCATAGACGCTTACGTAAACCTCGTTACCAACAGCGCGGCAGTCCGATACGACCCGGCGGCAGTTAGTCCGCCACGCCTCATCGAAGCAGTTCGCGCCACGGGTTACGAAGCTGCGCTGCCAGCCGCTGACGAGAGTTCAGCAGTCACGATGTCGAGACGGCAGGATGCTGAGGCGCGCGACGCCAGGGAGCTCGCGATCAAGGCGACCGTCAGTGTCGTTATTGGAATCGTGGCCATGGGGATCTCCATGACACTGATGGGGAACGCGCTGGCCAACTACGGCCTGCTCGGCTTGACAGCGACGGTTCTCGCCTGGGCCGGTCGCGACATCTATCGTCGCGCCTGGAAGGCGGTCCGCCACGGCTCCGCGGACATGAACACGCTCGTCGCGCTGGGAACCGGCTCGGCATTCGTCTATTCGCTGATCGCGACGATCGCGCCGAGTCTTTTTGCACGGAATGGCATCGCGCCCGATGTCTACTACGAGGCCGTGATCTTCATCATCGGACTCGTGCTCGCCGGTCGTGCCATCGAAGCACGGGCGAGGCGGAAGACGTCAGAGGCGTTGCGACGTCTCGTCACGCTGCTTCCCCCGGGCGCCCGAGTCGAGGAGAGCGGCAAGTTTGTCGAGAAGCCGCTTGCTGAAGTAAGGTCGGGCGAGGTCGTAGTGGTCCGGCCGGGCGAACGGATTCCGGTTGACGGGGTTCTCGTCGATGGCTCGAGCGACGTGGACGAATCGATGTTGACGGGGGAGCCGCTGCCAGTCGCCAAGACTAAAGGCGACCTCGTGGTCGGCGGCACACTCAATACTACCGGCGCGTTCCGCTATCGCGCGACGAGCGTCGGAGCGGAGAGCGTGCTCGCCCGAATCGTGGCGCTGATGGAAGAAGCACAGAGCTCGCGCGCGCCGATCCAGCGTCTCGCGGACAAGGTCAGCGCGGTGTTCGTTCCAGTCGTTCTCGTGATCGCGATCGTTACTTTCATCGCCTGGTATTTCATCGCGGGTCCAACGGCGCTCCCTCATGCAATTGCCGCAGCGGTGTCCGTCCTCATCATCGCCTGCCCGTGCGCGATGGGCCTCGCTATTCCCACCGCGGTGATGGTGGCGACGGGCCGGGGCGCGGAAATGGGGCTTCTGATAAAAGGCGGTGAAGTCCTGCAGCGCGCCGGAGACGTGGACACGGTTGTTCTCGACAAGACTGGAACCGTCACCGAGGGGACCCCAACCGTAGCACGGGTGATCGCGATGGGCGCGCTTACTGATGCGGAGATACTAGCCTACGCAACAGCGCTCGAGCGTCACTCAGAGCACCCGGTAGCGGCGGCAATTGTTCGCGCAGCCGTGGGGAGAGACGTCTCCCTCAGTCCAGCGACTGAGTTCAGATCCCGCACAGGTAGCGGCGTGACAGGCAAAGTGAGGGGGCATGACGTAGCTGTCGGCAACGCAGCACTCATGCGGGAACGCGGCGTCGCTGTGGAAGATCCTCGCCACCCGGACGGATCCTCATCGCTGGAGGCGTCGAGCGAGTTGTATGTCGCCGTCGATGGTCTCGTAGTCGGCGTTATCGTCGTATCCGATTCACTGAGACCGACCTCCCGGGAAGCAGTCCAGAGGCTTCTTGAAATGGAAGTCGACGTGGTGCTTCTCACCGGCGACCGCTTACGTACGGCCGAGGCGATCGCGACAGAAATTGGCGTCGGCCGAGTAGTCGCTGAAGTACTCCCACAGGACAAAGTTGCCGAGATTCGGAGGCTTCAAACGCTTGGGCGCGTCGTGGCAATGGTCGGCGACGGAATCAACGACGCCCCAGCGCTCGCACAGTCGGATGTCGGAATATCGATGCCCAAAGGAACCGATATCGCGATAGAGGCCAGTGACATCGCGCTCATGCGCAGTGATCTGCGCGGAGTGCCAGCGGCTATTTCACTCTCGCGCCAGACGATGGCGACGATGAAACAGAATCTGTTCTGGGCGTTCGTGTACAACGTGATCGGCATACCGATCGCGGCGGGAGTGCTTTATCCGTTCACCGGACTGATGCTGAGCCCGATCATCGCCAGTGCGGCGATGGCCCTCAGCTCGGTGAGCGTCGTGACCAACAGCCTTCGACTGCGGCACGCACGCGTCGCGTGAGAATCTTTCGGGAGAGCTTATGCCCACTGCGCTGAAGCGCGAGGATCACAAAGCTTCGAATCAAGCTGTCGAGTGCGGCTGCGCCGTGCGCGATGCTTCGGCCTCGAGAAAGGCTGTCGCCGTCGATCCGGAAGTGAAGTCGCGAAATCTCAGACGACTGCGGCGCATTGAGGGGCAGGTAAGGGGACTGCAGAAAATGATTGCTGACGATCGTTACTGCGCCGATATCCTCACGCAAATATCGTCCGTTCAGGAGGCGCTCCGCGGTGTTGGCCGTGAGCTGATGCGAAACCATCTGAAGCACTGCGCGACGGGCGCGATCCGCGCCGGGGGAAAACAGGCTGACGGGATGTACGATGAGCTTGTCGATCTCATGTACACCCACAACCGTTGACGGAAAGTGAGGTGGGCGAGCCGGGATCGTTCCAGTTAGGATAACGCGATTAACGACAGCAACTTACGACCTCCGTGGTTCCGGATGAAACTTGCATCCTCTAGCCTGCGTATTGTACTAGTGTTATAGTACAAGCAGACAATGCCCATGTTCACCGTCGATTCGAAGAGCCCCACTCCGATCTACGCCCAACTGGACCGATCCATTCGGGCGGCGATCGCGACCGGGCAACTCGAGCCGGGGGCGCAACTGCCGACAGTCAGGCAGCTCGCCGTGGACCTCGCGATCAACGCGAACACCGTCGCGCGGGTCTACGCACAGCTCGAGCGCGATGGAATCGTGGAGACCCGGCGGGGCGTGGGCACTTTCGTTCGCGAGTCGCCGTCGCCCCAAGCTGCGCTGGCGCACCGAGAGCGGGAGCTGCGAGCGCTGATCCAACACTTCGTTGGCGACGCGGCGCTGTTGGGATTCACTTTAGCCGAGCTCATAACCCAGCTCAGGAAAGAGGAGAAAAAATAAATGCCAGCCATGGACGAAGTTCTCGCAGCACGCCGCGCCGCGCGGGCTTCACGCGGGCAGGGCCGCACCAACGTCGTAGCAGTATTCATCCTGATCGCCTCGATCTTGTTCGGAGTCATAGCAACGGCGGCGACCCAGAATCCGGCGGGGCTCGCCGTCGCCGTAGTGTTCGGTGCTTTTTTCTCCCAAGCGCCGAAGATTGCCAAACAGTGGGAGCGGGCGGTGGTACTCCGCCTCGGCAGATACACGGGCCTTCGCGGCCCCGGCCTCTTCTGGATCTGGCCCTACGTCGAGACCGTTTCCATTTACGTAGACCAGCGTGTCGTAACGACCAGCTTCGCAGCTGAAGAGACGCTGACGTCCGATACGGTTCCAGTGAATGTCGATGCAGTGCTGTTCTGGATGGTCCACGACTCCGAAAAAGCGGCGCTGGAAGTTCAGGACTACACCCAGGCGGTCAGCTGGGCGGCGCAGACGGGTCTGCGTGACATCATCGGTCGCACTTCACTGAGCGAGCTCCTCCGCGGACGCGAGCGGATCGAAGCCGAGCTGCAGGCGCTGATCGATCAGCGTTCGAACCCGTGGGGAGTGACGGTGCAGTCGGTCGAGATGCGCGACATCGTCATTCCGGCATCGCTTCAGGACGCAATGTCCCGCGAAGCGCAGGCGTCGCGTGAGAAATCGGCGCGCATCATCCTGGGCCAGGCAGAAGTGGAGATTGCGCACCTGTTCTTCGAGGCGGCGAAGTCGTACGAGAACAATCCGACGGCGCTGCACCTGCGCGCGATGAACATCCTGTACGAGGGACTCAAGGAGAAGGGCGCACTCATGGTGGTTCCCAGCAACGTCGTCGAGTCGATGGGCCTCGGCGGCATGATGGGCGCCGCCGCCCTGCGTCAGCAGAGCCTGACTCAGGCGACGGAGAAGCCCGCGCCTTCGGCGACCTGAACCCTTATTGGCCCGAGCGAACTGGGTCCGGGTTGCGTTGACCCACTCCGAGCGCTGGCGCACGCTGTCCCTCGGACAAGAGCTTTGTCACGAACCGCTGGCCCTCGGAGATTCGCTCGATCTCGATCGCAATCGAGTCGACAGCGCCTTCCAGTCGTTCGAGGCGCTGAGCAGTCTCGCTGAGCACCGCGGTCGGGAGCGCAGGTGGGCTCGGCCTTTTCCAGAGTGTTCGCGCGAAGCCAACCGCGAGCGGACCGAGGACAAAAATGATGGAGATGATGGAGATCGCCACGACCTGGCCCGATCCCAATCCCGCGAACACGGGAGTCGCCGTGCCCGCCATCAAACCTGCCGGGACGCTGGAGAGCTGCTGACCAGTTGTGGCAAGATCCGACTCGAGCTGCAGCTGCCGTTTATCGAGAAGGGCTAGGCGATCTTCCAGTCCCTTTACAGCGGTTTGATCTCCGGTTTGCCTCAACTGGCTGAGCAGTTTGGACCGACGGCTGTCTACGGATTGGAGCTGGTTGGAGAGCTCGTCCCTCTGTGCCTTGAGAGCGCTCAACTCTCGCGCCGACATCGGAGTCGCGATGGTGAACGTGCCTGCGCCGGGTGCATCGGTCACTACGACAACCGGTTTGCCCAGCGTGGTCGGGACTTTAGGCGCTTGTGCTGTCTGCATTGCGATACCTACGAACCGCACAGGTCGGATGTTGCAGCGGATCGTGTAAGATATAGGGAATGGCTAGTCGAACTCGAACTGGCTCGGCATTTGTTCCCGTCCCACTCGTCCCGCCACAATGTCCGCGCGTGCATAGCTCTCGCTTCGGATCGGTGAGTCAGCAAGCCGGCGAAGAATCGCGATTTGTCCGACGTGTGTGAGTGAATCGGCGATCGGTCCCTGAACCAGCTTCTCTAGCGAATGTTCCAGCGGCGCATCGGACGCCAGATATTCGTCAAACGCACCGAGCGAAGCGTGAAATCGCTCGAGCTCGCGCTCCCAGCTCTGCGGCGTCGACTGATTGTAGTCCCACTTTCCTTTCGCCAGGCTCAGCGCCCAGTCGTAAAGGTCGGCTATGTGGGCGACGATTTGAACGGGAGTGCGCACGCCAGTCGCTGCCCGGAAATCCGCAAAATCCGCCGGCGCCCCGCGCGTAGCTTTTGCGCCGCGGTACGCGACGGTTGCGATCGTGTGGCGGAGCAGCTCACGCGCTTGGTCTTTCAATGCCAGTCCGGTTCGACGGTGAGGGTATCGACGTGAATCCGCCGCGCTGACGCTTTCCCGGAGACGCGTTCCCAACCCGCCTTCGTGTTCGTGTGGGCGACCGCGATCTCGAAGCTGTCGGGCGGAAACCATCGCGCGTGATTGAAGTCCTCGTCGCAATCGCAGCCTCCGCCGCCAGGCCCTTTCGCCACAATCTCACCACTTGCGAGGTTTCGAACGACGCCGTACGTGCCGGGATTTTCTGGAGTAGTATCCTCACCGACGTAGGCGACGTAGCGACCATCGGGGGAGACGAGAACATCCTGGTAAGAAGCCCAGACATCGGGAGGCATCGGTTTCGTGTCAATCCGGTGCTGACCCAGGCGCGCCCGAAAGATCTGTCGCTGCGGAGTGGACGAATCTTCAGACACCTGGATGAGGCCGATGACAAGCGTATCTCCGACAACCAGCGGAGCCGGGGGTATGACGTTGCGAATCGTGTCGGCGCCCAGGGGCGAGATCACCTCGATCCGGTACACCACGCCAGTGTCCTGCATTGTCTGCCACGACTGGGTGAAGGCGGAATCGAGCACGTTAATGCGCGTGCGGCTCTCGTCCTCTCCGTTTCTGCCGCACGCGCCCGTCGCCAAAACCGCACCCGCGGCGATCAGGAGAATGATTCCACGCGCGCGCATAATGCTATTTCTCAACCTCGTCTTGGCCGCGTCCCGAAGGCACTGCCCGCGCCGGCACAGCCTTTATCTCCTCCGCGCTAGGCACGATTGGAGGAAGTCCCGCGGCCTTCAGAGTAGCGTTGATTGGCGAAAGCATCGTGAGTTCGCCGCGCATGGCTGAAAGCTGTCGATCCAGCTGCGCCGATAGATCATTGAACACCGTGTACGACTGACTGGTCGGCTTCGCATCGGTTCCACCCACGACGCCCGAAAGCGCCGCGATCTTGTTGTTCAGTCTGATCGGATAATTGAGCGGATCCTGACCGGACTGATTTTTCACCTGGTAGATCTCGCTCTCGATGGCCGTTAACCTGTCGACTAGCGACTTGGTGGCGCTCGCAAATGCGGCGCTCTTGTCTGGCGGCATCTTCCTGGTACGATCGTTGAGCTGCGACTTCACGTTTCGAATCGTTTTCACGGCGTCATTCGCCTGGGTTGTCTTGTCGTGAATGCGCATCAGAAAATCGAACTGCTCGCGCAAATCCGCGTCGCTGACGGTGCTGCGTGGGTCTTTCACGACGGTAAGCGGCTGCCGATAGCTCTGGCCATTCACCGTCATGCGCACGGTGTAGGTGCCCGGAAGAACCACAGGGCCAGAGGTACCGCCGGCCCACAGGATCATGTTCTCGAACACGGAGGCGTCCGGATAGCGGAGATTCCACGCGAACGTGTTGAGGCCCGCCTTATTGGCCACGCGCGGCGGCGGGGGGCGTCGCGGCGGACCGTCGTCGCCGGGCGGCGTCTCTTCGCCGCGCGCCTCCGACTTGGTTGTCGTGTCGGGCGTACCGCCGGCGCGGCGGATACTGTCGTTTCGCGCAGTCTTGATGCTGTCGCCGCGCACTGAATCTGCGGCGACGGTTGGGTCCTGCTGGCTCGTGAAGCTCCGTATCACTTTGCCCTGCGCATCGAGAAAATCCATCGTCACGAGCTGACGAGGCTGCGCGAGCCAATAGTAGACCACTCCACCCGACGCTGGATTTGCGCCCGACGGATGCCCGCCTGCGGCACCAGTTCCGCCGCCACCGCCAAATGCAGCGCGATAAGCCCTTCGCGGCTTGAACAGGTAAGCGGGAGCACGGGTGACGTCCGGTTGTAGCTGTCTCAGTGCGGAAAGATCATCGAGTATCCAGAAGGAGCGTCCGTGCGTTGCGGCGATGAGGTCGCCTTCCTTAATCGCGAGATCGTGCACAGGCACGATCGGCAAATTGCGCCTCAGCGTCTGCCAGCTTGCACCGGCGTCGAAAGATACCCAGACACTGCGCTCGGTCCCGGCGTACAGCAATCCCGCGCGCTCGGGATCTTCCCGCACGACTCTGGTGAACTCGGTCGCCGGGAGTCCATTGGTGATCGGAGTCCAGGTCGCGCCGTAGTCATACGTCCTGTACAGATACGGCTTCATGTCATCGAGCTGGTACCGGTTCGCGGCGACATACGCTGTTCCCGGGCCAAAAGTCGACGCTTCGATCATCGAGATGCGCGCCCACTCAGGCAATCCCGGCGGCGTCACGTTCTTCCATGTCTTGCCCCCGTCTCGAGTGACCTGCACCAGCCCGTCGTCCGTGCCAGCCCAAATCACTCCGGCGGTGCGGGGTGACTCCGCGATCGTGAATACTGTCGCGTAGTATTCGACAGAGGTCTGATCCTTGGTGATCGGACCGCCCGAGGAGCCGAGCGTCCGCCGATCGTGCCGGGTGAGATCGGGACTGATCGCCTTGTACGTCTGTCCTTCGTCATCGGACTGGAAGATCACGCTGCTACCGACGTACATCCTGTTCGGGTTGTGCGGCGAGATGACGATTGGAAACGTCCACTGAAAGCGGTATTTCGCGTCGGCGGCGTCGTGACCCATCGGATTGTTCGGCCACGGGTTGACGTCGCGCTCGAATCCCGTGTTGGTGTTCTTGTGCGTGAGAAGACCCCCGTACGATCCGGCAAACACCACGTCGGGTGAGTCCGGACGCACGGCGATGTATCCACTCTCACCGCCACCGACATCGTACCAGTCGCCGATGGCGATTCCACCGCTCTTCCTGCTCGGTCCGCACAGCGTCGAGTTGTCCTGCTGCGCCCCGCAGACACGGTAGGGAAAATGGTTCGTGGTGACGACGTGGTAGAACTGCGCCGTCGCCTGGTCCTGTTCAGTCCAGGATTTGCCGCCGTTGAACGACACGTTTGCGCCGCCGTCGTTCGATTCGATCATCCGTTGCGCGTCGTTGGGCGCAATCCACAAGTCGTGATTGTCGCCGTGCGGCACCTGAATGTTGCGGAAGGTCTTTCCGTTGTCGGTGGAGCGGTACATGCTGGTGTTCAGCACGTAGACCGAGCTCTCGTCCTTGGGATCGGCAAAGATTCTCGTATAATACCAGGCGCGCTGGCGCAACTTGCGATCGCTGTTCGTGCGCGACCACGTCGCTCCCCCGTCCATCGATCTATACACTCCGCCCGAATCGGCCTCTATGATGGCCCACACATGATTCGGGTTGACCGGTGACACAGCGAGACCGATGTTGCCGATCACGCCTTGGGGAAGACCGGGATTGCGCGTGATCTCGGTCCAGTGCTCGCCTCCGTCCGTCGACTTGAAGATTCCGCTACCCGCTCCGCCCGACACGAGCTGCCAGGGAGTACGCCACGCTTCCCAGAATGCCGCATAAAGCGTTTCCGGATCTTTGGCACTCATGACCAGATCTGTTATGCCGGTGGAGTCGTTCCGATAGAGAATCTTTCTCCAGCTCTTGCCGCCGTCGGTTGTCTTGTAAACTCCCCGCTCTGCATTGGGCCCAAAGACATGACCTTGCGCGCCGACGTAAACGATGTCTGGGTTCGTCGGGTGCACGCGCACCCGCGAAATCTGCCGTGTGTCGGCAAGGCCGAGAGAGACCCAGGTTTTTCCGGCGTCAGTGGTGCGCCAAACTCCATCGCCGTGCGACACGTTGCCCCGAATCGGGTACTCGCCCGCACCAACGTACACGATGTCGGGATTGGACTCGCTTATTCCGATCGCCCCGATCGTCCCGCCAAAATACTTGTCGGTTACCGGCGCCCAGGTGATCCCGCCATCGGTCGTCTTGAACACACCGCCACCGGTGGTGCCGAAGTAATACTCATGGGGCCGCTTGCTCGATCCGGCCACAGCGACGGATCTGCCGCCTCGAAACGGTCCGATCTCGCGCCAGCGCAGCGCGCCGAACACCGATGTGTCGTAAGCTGGCGAGATCGGTCCGGCAGGATTGACCCTCCCAGTGATTCCCCCGGCCGGGTTTTGCGAGCTAGCGTCAGAAGGAAGAAGCAATGCTGTCGCCAGGCCTGCGCCGACGAGAAGCCGAAGCGCCTTAACTCTCACGAATGAAATCTCCGACGGCTGGTTGAATGACCGCTACTATGTAGAGCCGCGTCAAGCAATCGGCAAGTGCGCCCCACCTTGTCGCGCGCGACGCTGTCAGCGCGCGACGTTTCGGTCAACCTCGACGGAGCTGGTGAAATGTCGCAGCTTTCACGCCGCTATCACGGGAATTGCAGATCAAAGACTGCACCCAACCAAGTGGAGGATGGATGAATCAGGAATCCTTTGAGGAGCAGCAGGAGGCGCTCGACCCGCACCGCCGCGAAGAGCGGGATTCCGCCGCGCTCGAGATTGCGGG
>CATPBN010000043.1 GCA_955652635.1 uncultured Gemmatimonadaceae bacterium | reverse complement strand
CCATCGGGGAGCGCACTCATGCCGATCGTCTCTCGCGACCGCGGGATGTACGTGCTGGTCAGGTAGGCGTGCAGGCGCTGGAATGCCGGGCGGTCCCGCTCGTTGTAGGCCCGCACCGCAGCGGCGCGAAGACGCGTTTTGTCGCTCTCGGCCATTCCAACCGGGAAGCTCGTGAATGGAGCGAGCAGCGCACTCTTTAGTGGATCTTCGGGAATCAGATCCCGCACCTGCGCGGGAACGTCGCGCAGAGTGATTCGCGGTGGCGTGACGCCGAGTTTTACACCGCTGTCGAGCAGGGCAATCGTCTGGTCGACGACGGTTGGCAGCCCACGCAGCCGCGCGATTATGTCGCTGTAATCCTTGACGGTTTGCGTCGGCATCGAGCCGATTGTGGACGCGGACGTCTGCGGTCCGCCCAGCTGTGATATCTGGAGAAGATCTCCCGGGAATCGCGTTCCCTCGATGAATTCCTCGACGCCCCTCTTGAAGATGTCGTAGCTCAATTGATCGGATGGAGTCAGACGCGCCCGGTCGATTGCATGGACGACTTTCAGCTCAGTAGCAAAAACGGCCCGCCGCCCCTGGATCGCGGGGACGGAGAGGTCGGTCCAGCGATCGTTCTGTCCCGGATAGCCGACGTATGTCGCGTTCTCCGGGTAGACGATGTTGGCGAACTCCCAATCGAGATCGAACAGTTGATGGAGCCTGGCACTGTCACTAAGCCCTGGCGCCGTGGCGAGCGCGGCGAACCGCTGCGAATAGCTCCCTCGAGGGCTTCCCTGCGCGTCGAGCAGCCGGGGACCCAGCGTAAGAATCGAGAGGCAAAGGAGAGCTGCCGGGCCGTACGATTGCCGTCGGAATCTCATGGGCGTCACCGGGTGGGAATGCAGCCTTGGGGGGCGTCAACTACTTATGCGTGCCTCCCGTGACGGTCAAGCCAATTGTTTTACGAAAAACAGGAATTTTTCTTGCGTGGAGACACGAACGAGCCTACTTTGCGCTGTAGGCCAAAACACATTCGAGAACCGTCACGTGAAGCAATCGCCCGCGAACTACCGAATTCTCATTCATCCTGCCTCGCTTCGACTTGGGGCGATGGGGAGATTCTGCGCGGGCACCAACACGGATTCATAGCAGGTTGCTAGAATAGCGCGCAGAAGGCCTCTCCAAATCGGCAGAGGCCTTTTTTTTGTGTCAAAGCGGAACCCACGGGAGCGAACGCTCCGGGATTGAGGATGGCGGAAAAGCAGGGACTGTACGATCCGGCTTATGAGCACGACGCGTGTGGAATTGGGTTCGTCGCCCACATCCACGGCGTCCGCTCGCGCGACGTCGTCGAAAAATCCCTCGAGCTGCTCGGGAATCTCTCGCACCGGAGCGCCGTCGCGGCCGACGCCTGCACCGGTGACGGCGCGGGCATTCTGCTCCAGGTACCGCACTCCTTCTTGCGGCGCGTTTGCGGGCCGGCAGGCATCTTCCTGCCCGACGCCGGGAGCTACGGAGTGGGGATGCTCTTCCTCCCTTCTCGCCGAGCCGACCGCCTCGTCTGCGAGCGCATGGTCGAACTATCCGTCCGCGAAGAAGGATGCTCCGTGCTCGGCTGGCGCGACGTCCCCGTTGACGATTCCATGCTGTCGGCTCCAACTCGGCGGGCTCGACCGGTCATGCGCCAGATATTCGTCGCGCGCATGGGCGTCGGGCGCGAGGTCGACACCAACACCGACTTCGAAGTGACGTTGTACGTGATCCGGCGGAAAATAGAAGCCGCTCTGCGGCAGATGACGGGCGGCGACGACTGCTACGTGGCGAGCTTTTCTTCGCGCACTGTGGTCTACAAAGGCATGCTCCGTCCGGACCAGCTAGCGCCGTTCTACGACGACCTTCGCGACCCCGATTTGGCGAGCGCGATCGCGATGGTCCACTCACGCTTCTCAACGAACACTTTCCCGTCGTGGCGGCTCGCTCACCCGTACCGGTTTCTTTGCCACAACGGAGAGATAAACACGCTGCGCGGCAATCTCAACTGGATGCGTGTGAGAGAGGCGCTGATGTCGTCGTCGCGCCTCGGAGGGCGCATTTCAGCGCTGCTCCCCGTCTGCGGCGAGAAGCAGAGCGATTCTGCGTCGCTGGACAACGTGCTCGAGCTGCTCACGCTCGCCGGCAGGCCACTCGCGCACGCGATGACGATGCTGATTCCGGAAGCGTGGGAAGGGCACGGGACGATGTCGCCCGAACGTCGCGCGTTTTATGAGTACCACGCTTCGTTGATGGAGCCGTGGGACGGGCCGGCTGCCGTGGCCTTCACCGACGGACGCCAGGTCGCGGCCATGCTCGATCGCAACGGACTCCGTCCAGCGCGCTACGTCGTCACGGCCGACGACTTCGTCGTCATGGCGTCGGAGGCGGGCGCGCTGACGATTCCCGTCGGGAACATTCGCGCCAAGGGAAGACTCGAGCCGGGTAAGATGCTCGTCGTCAACACTACCCAGGGACGCATCCTCGACGACGAAGCGATCAAGATGGAATTGGCATCGGTTCGGCCGTATCGGCGCTGGGTTGCGGAGCAGCGGATAGATCTGACCGATCTCATTGCGAAGCAAAGCGGGAATGGGGACGAGGGAAGCGGGAAGAGGGAATGGGGTGCGCTTAGCACGGTTCCGCTTTCTGTTCGGCATCACGCGTTTGGGTATACGGCGGACGAATTGAAAATGGTCCTCGGGCCCATGGCCGACGCGGGAGAAGAACCCGCCGGGTCGATGGGGAACGACACGCCGTTGGCCGTACTGTCGGGACGTCCGCAGCTCCTCTCCGCGTACTTCCGGCAGATGTTCGCGCAAGTGACCAATCCGGCCATCGATCCGATTCGCGAGCAGCTCGTCATGTCGCTGGCGATGAACCTTGGCCCTCAGTGCAACCTGCTGGAGGAGACCGCCGAGCACGCGAAGCAGATTCGCATCGCGCAGCCAGTCCTGACGGAGGAGTCGATCTCCGCCCTGCGCGGCGTGACTGATCCAACTTTGCGCGCGGTTACACTTTCGGCTCTCTTCACAGCTGCCGATGGTCCCCGCGGGCTGGAATGGTCGGTGAACGCGTTGTGCCGCGCGGCCACCAACGCAGTCACGCGCGGGTGCGGAGTTCTCATTCTGAGCGATCGCGGGATGAATGCGGACCAGGCTCCGATACCATCGCCGCTCGCTGTCGCCGCTGTTCACCACCATCTGATCCGCGAAGGCCTGCGCTGGCGTGTGAGTCTCGTCGCCGAGACGGGTGAAGCGAGAGAGGTCTCGCATCTGGCGCTCCTGATCGCGTACGGCGCCAGCGCAGTGTATCCGTACGTCGCGCTCGAGACCGTCGCCGCAATTGCTCGCCCTGAGGCAGCCCGTGACAAGCCACACGGCGCCGGTGCCCAGGAGCGCTACATCAAGGCGCTCGGCAAAGGCCTTCTCAAGATCATGTCGAAGATGGGCATCTCCACGCTGCAGAGTTATTGCGGCGCGCAGTTGTGGGAGGCGGTGGGATTGAACGTCGCGCTCGTCGATCGGCATTTCGCTGGCACGCCGTCGCGCGTTGGTGGAATCGGCATGGAGTTGATTGCCGAAGAGACGCTTCGCCGGCACGCGCAGGCCTTCGATGACGCGCTCGACACCAGACTCGATCCAGGCGGCGAGTACCAGTACCGCGTGCAGGGCGAGCATCACAATTGGAATCCGCTGACGATCGCCAAGCTCCAGCACGCGACGCGCGGCGACAATTACTCGACGTTCAAGGAATTCAGCCAGCTCGCGAACGACGAGACTCGCAATCAAGCCAGCCTACGGGGTCTATTAGCCTTCGTCGAGCGCGATCCGATCCCGCTGGACGAAGTCGAGCCGGCTAGCGCCATCACCAAGCGATTCTGTACCGGCGCGATGTCGTTCGGCTCTCTGAGCGCAGAGGCGCACGAGACGCTCGCGATCGCGATGAACCGGCTCGGCGGCCGCAGCAACAGCGGCGAGGGCGGCGAAGATCCCACTCGTTTCGGAACCGAGCGCAACAGCGCCATCAAACAGGTCGCGTCGGCGCGCTTCGGTGTTACGGCCGAGTATCTCGTCAATGCGACGGAGCTGCAAATCAAGATCGCGCAGGGCGCCAAGCCCGGCGAAGGAGGCCAGCTCCCGGGGCACAAGGTGGATGCGATTATCGCGAAGACGCGGCACTCGACGCCGGGTGTCACCCTGATCTCGCCTCCGCCGCACCACGACATCTACTCCATCGAAGATCTGGCGCAGCTTATCTACGATCTCAAGGCGATCTGCCCAACCGCTGCGGTGTCGGTCAAGCTGGTCGCCGAGGCGGGAGTGGGCACTGTCGCAGCGGGCGTGGCGAAGGCGCGCGCCGATCTGATCCTCATCTCGGGCGATTCGGGCGGCACTGGCGCTTCACCGCTCTCGAGTATCATGCGTGCTGGAAGTCCCTGGGAGCTGGGTCTCGCCGAGACGCAGCAGACGCTCGTGATCAACGGACTGCGCGGGCGGGTGAGACTGCAGACGGACGGGCAGCTCAAGACCGGACGTGATGTGGTCGTCGCCGCGCTGCTCGGCGCCGACGAGTTCGGGTTCGCGACCGCGCCGCTCATCGTCGAGGGGTGCGTGATGATGCGGAAGTGTCATCTCAACACCTGCCCGGTGGGCATCGCGACGCAGGATCCGGAGTTGAGAGCGAGGTTCTCGGGTCAGCCCGAGCACGTCGTGAATTACTTCTTCTTCATCGCCGAGGAAGTCCGGGAGCTGCTGGCGAGACTCGGATTCCGCACGATGGACGAGATGATTGGGCGCAGTGACTTGCTGCGTCCGCTGCCCGCGTCGCACAACGCGAAGGCGAACACGCTCGATCTTTCCGCGCTGCTGCATCTGGCGACGCCGGCGACGAGCACGCGCGCCGACCGCATCGTGCGTCGGCATGTTCGCTCGAGGCACCCCCACACCGATGCAGAAGGGACGTTGAACAGAACGCTGATGGAGCTGGGTCGTCCCGCAATCGAAAGCGGCGAGAGGGTGAGCGCGACGCTGTCGATCACCAATTCCGAACGCGCTGTCGGCGCTACGCTCTCTGGCGAGATCGCTCGCCGCTACGGCAACACGGGCCTCCCCGACGAGACCATCACACTGAAGTTCAACGGGTCAGCTGGTCAGAGTTTCGCGGCATTCCTAGCGCGCGGAATCTCGATGGAATTGGAAGGAGAGGCGAACGACTACGTCGGAAAGGGACTTTCCGGCGGACGCCTGATCGTGCGTCATCCTCGCTCTTCGCAGTTCATCCCCGATCAGACGGTTCTGGTGGGGAACACGGTGCTCTATGGCGCGACGTCGGGTGAAGCGTATTTCGCCGGAGTTGCCGGCGAGCGCTTCGCCGTGCGGAATAGCGGAGCGATCACCGTAGTCGAAGGAGTCGGCGATCACGGTTGCGAGTACATGACGGGCGGCACGGTCGTCGTCCTCGGTCGCACGGGAAGGAACTTTGCCGCAGGAATGAGCGGTGGGCTGGCATTCGTGCTCGACGAGTTCGGCGAGCTGCAGAAGCGGTGCAACACGGCGATGGTTCAGCTCGGCCCCGTGACGGATTCGACTGACCGCGAGCTTCTGCGTCACCTTGTCGAGCAGCACGCGCGCTTCACGGGGAGCGCGCGCGCGAAGCGAGAGCTGGGACGGTGGGACATTGCGCAGCGCCACTTCGTCGCCGTTGTGCCGCTCGAGTACAAGCGCCCGGTGGTCGTCATCAGCGAACCAATGGAAAGTGTGAGCGCGCGTCATGGTTGATCCCAAGGCGTTCCTCACGCTTCGCCGCGCGACGCCCGAGCGCCAGGCGGTGGAAGAGCGCGTGCACCACTGGGGCGAGTTCTATCGTCCGGCTCCCGAATCCGCCGTGCAGACGCAAGCGGCTCGCTGCATGGACTGCGGAGTGCCGTTCTGTCAGGGCGATACCGGTTGCCCTGTGCGAAACGTCATTCCTGAATGGAACGGCTTGGTGCAACGCGGTGACTGGCGTGAAGCGCTCGAGTCGCTGCAGGCGACGAACAATTTTCCGGAGCTCACCGGACGCCTTTGCCCGGCGCCGTGCGAGTCGGCGTGCGTCCTCGGCTTGGTGAACGAGCCGGTCGCCATTCGACACATCGAGCAGACCATCGCGGATCGTGGTTTCGCTGAAGGTTGGGTGGTACCGCGTCCGCCACGAAGAGCCACAGGATTCAGCGTCGCTGTGATCGGGTCGGGACCCGCCGGGCTCGCTGCCGCCCAACAACTTCGACGCGCCGGACACACTGTCGTAGTGTTCGAGAGGGATGACCGAGTCGGCGGACTTCTTCGCTACGGAATTCCCGAGTTCAAGCTGGAGAAGTCGGTGCTCGACCTTCGGCTCTCGCAGCTCGAGGCGGAAGGGGTGCAGTTCCGCACCGGCGTCGACGTTGGCGTGGACGTCACAGCCGCCGAGCTGCGCGCGAAGTTCGACGCTGTCTGCGTTGCAACGGGGGCGGGCGCGGCGCGGGATCTACAGGTTCCCGGTCGCGAGCTCGAGGGAATCCATCTGGCGATGGACTATCTGACGTCGCAGAATCGCCGGAACGCGGGTGACTCATTCTTCGAGATGGGATTCGACGCGAGCGATCGTCGTGTGGTGATCATCGGCGGCGGCGACACCGGGTCCGATTGCGCGGGCACGTGCGTTCGTCAGGGCGCGCGCAGCGTCAAGCAGTTCGAGCTCCTCCCGCAACCGCCCCGCGATCGCGCGTCGACGACGCCGTGGCCGTTGTGGCCGATGCAGCTTCGTACCAGTCACGCGCACGAGGAGGGCACCGAACGAGATTGGAGCGTCGCCACAACTGCGTTCTCGGGTGAAAACGGCAGGGTGCAACGGATTCACGCGGCGCGCTTGGAGAGGCGAAGCTTCGCCGACGGGCGTACTGAATACACGCAAATGCCCGGAACCGAGTTCGAGCTGGAGGCGGACCTCGTGCTGCTCGCCATGGGCTTTACCGGTCCGGTGAAGAGCAAGCTGCTCGTCGATCTCGGGGTGGAGCTAGATGGTCGGGGGAACATTGCGACCGATCGCTCACATCGCACCACCGTGCCGGGCGTTTTTGCCGCTGGCGACGCGCACCGGGGAGCGTCGCTCATTGTTTGGGCAATCCGCGAAGGGCGCGACGGCGCCGATGGCATCGACTCGTGGTTGAAGGCGGGCCGGCTGCAGGGTTGATATTGTAGTTCTTCACCCCGCCAGTAGCTTAGGGTGTCAATGACGCAGGTGATCTTCCTCTACGGCCGCCCGGGCGTTGGCAAATTGACCGTCGGTGAGCTGCTCGCCGCCGAGACGGGCTATCGACTGTTGCACAACCACGCGGTCGTGGATCTCGTGACATCGCTCTTCTCATTCGGATCGCCGCCATTCGTCGCGCTGCGCGAGAGGATCTGGATCCAGGCGATCGACGCCGCGCTCTGGGCGAAATCGTCCGGAGTGATCATGACGTTCGCTCCCGAGGCTACCGTCACCGACGAGTTCATTCCCAAACTGACATCGCGGATCAATGAGAAAGGGGGTTCCATCCACTTCGTCGAGCTGCGCTGTTCCGATGAGGCGCTAGAGACCCGCATCACCGCCGACTCACGCGAGCGGTACGGCAAGCTCCGCGACGTCTACAAGTATCGGAAGCTGGATGCGTCGGGCGCGTTCGATCGCCCGAAAATGCCCGAGCCGGAGCTGGTGATCGATACCACAGAGCAGAAGCCGGTCGAGGCCGCGCGAACGATCGTCAAGCACCTGCGATCCCGAGCTCCCATCAAGTGAGGCGGATGTCCCTGCGCGAGCCAGTCAACGGGCTCACTCATCTTGTCGGTGCGGTATTGTCCATCGTCGGGCTGGTGATCCTCCTCGTGATCGCGATCGGCAACAGAAGCACACGACAGATCGTCGGATTTTCCATCTTCGGCGCGAGCCTCGTGTCGATGTACTGCGCCAGCGCGTTCTATCACTCGCTCAAGGTCTCCGAGGCAGCAGTCGCGCACCTGAGGCGAGTCGATCACATGATGATCTACATCCTCATCGCGGGATCGTACACGCCGATCTGTCTGGTGCTCCTGCGCGGCCCGATCGGTCTCTGGCTCCTCGTTGCAGTCTGGACGCTCGCCGCGCTGGGAACGTTCCAGACGGTGGTTTGGATGAGCGCACCGCAGTGGCTCTCGACGGTGCTGTACATCGGCATGGGGTGGATCGCGGTGTTAATCGTCAAGCCGCTTCTCAACGCCGCTCCCACCGGATTTTTCTTCTGGCTCCTCGGCGGCGGAGTGATCTACACGTTGGGCGCGATCGGTCACGCCACCAACTGGCCACGAGTGAAGGCAGGCGGCATTCCGCGCCTATTTGGCTCACACGAGATCTGGCATTTGTGCGTGATGGGCGGGAGCTTCGCGCACTACTGGGCAATGCTTTTTTACGTATCTAGAGCGGTGTGACTGCAATTTATGCTACCGGCCGGGGCTCTCGGCGGGCCGGCTCTTGGCTGCGCGCGAGCTTTCCTCGGCGCTGATTACGGACAGTGGGCGGAAGAAAGAAAACGAGGCCCAACGCACATCCCCTGCGCCAGTTCGCGGATACCCCGCAGCCAGCGCGGAGCCCACCGCCCTCTCGCCGACAGCCCCGGCCGGTAGTCATAAGTTGTCTTTTCTATTTGAGCGCGGCGAGTGCCTTTACACGCGGATCCCCCATGTGCCGCGCAAACTCCGGATCCCTCAAGTAAGCGACCGGGTACCCGTTCGCCGAAGTAAAGCATCTTCTGGCAAACGGCATCATCGCATCGACGTCATTCAGAAACCCGTACACCGCCGCCGAAGTGCACACAAACTGCACCGCCTCCGCGCTGTTGGGGTACATCGTGATGTTCGGGCCCACTCCGGCAAGCCGTAGCATGGAGAGCGCGGTGCGACGATCGCCACGAAGCGCGGCGAGCCAGGCGAGCACCTCGTACTGCAGGCGTCTCACGTAGGTGGACTGACTCGGGTCGTCCGCGAGACGCTTCTCCAGGATCCACCCGGAATCCGCGACGGCCCGTGCACGGGCGGCATCTCCGCGAGACATGAGCAGCTCCGCCTTCTCGGTGTAAAAAGACCCGCTGTCAATCGCGGATCCCGGCGCGAACGAGGCCAGAGAACCGGTGGCGAGCTCGTTCTGAAGCGCCGCATCTCCATTGCGCAGGAATTCCCCGTCCTGCGCACCGAGTCTGCCCCCGCGGGCTCGCAGCTCCCGCACTGCTCGCCCAACCCCCGCGTTGTCACCGAGCCTTTCGGCAAGCGTCAAGGCGTCGAAGATCGGCCCACCGGCGCCGGGATCGAGCGCTCGCTCCCGCGCCACGAGCTGCGCCGCGTCCTTATACCGTCGGAGGACCAACGCGGTATTGAAGCTCGTCGCGAGAACAGACCTGGACGCAGGGGCT
>CATPBN010000042.1 GCA_955652635.1 uncultured Gemmatimonadaceae bacterium | reverse complement strand
ATGTACGTGCCTCCAATTGGTGGGAAGCTGCCCTTTATGCATGCGCCATGTCGTCGGGGTTCGCGACCAAAGCGGGCCGTTCCCGTCGCTCTGGGCCCAACCCAAAACCAGACTTCAGCGGCGATTTCCATCCGGCGAGTCGCGAGATTAAGCAGGAACGTAGGTCAACCTGATCACATCCTCGCCAATCCGATCATAAGCCATACGGCGGAGCGGCGGCCGGGGTCCGGCGAAATATGGCTTGCCGTGACCAAGCACGACGGGGTGCAGGTAGATTCGATACTCATCGATCAGGCCAAGTTCGGTGAAGCTTCGCGCCAAGTCCGGACCAGCAACTTCGATCTCCCCGTCGCGCTCGGCCTTGAGCTCACGGATCGCGCCCTCGAGATCATCCCCAACAAGTCTGGTGTTGGGGCCGACCGACTTCAACGTGCGCGAGACGACCCACTTCGGCTGGTTCCGCCACGCCGCCGCGAAGGCGTGTTCCTCCGCATTCCATTCAGGATGATCGTCGTCCCAGTAACGCATGATCTCATACATTTTGCGGCCGTAAACACTGCCCGCTTGCCCCTGAGCCTCCTCGATGAAGTGGCGGAAGAGCGTGGGGCTTGGCGCAAACGCCATATGGTCGACGTAGCCGTCCAGGGACTGGTTCATTCCGAACACGAGCTTAGCCATGCCCACTTCCTTTCCTTACGCGGCACATCCGCGCGGTTCTGATTGCGTTATGCGATCGGCCGTAAGCTAGATCGACTGATTTTTATCGCAATTGGTTTTTTTTGAGTGCGCATACGCCTGACTACAGGCGCCGGAAGAAGAGGCCTCACCGCACGACCCAAGGGCGTCGGGTGCTCACGCCTGGCCGCGTCGTGCTCTCCTTTATTGCAGTTGAGCTACCGAATGCATCGGCGCACCAGAAAGCTGCGGCTAAATCCGGTGAACCGAATTCCAGTACTGGCACCCGTTCTTTTGCAGTTGGCTTTACTTGTAGATCAGGTACTGCCGGGTTTTCTCCCGAAACGCGTACGCCGATTTGTACTCGCGGTCAATCAGCACATCCGGGTCCTCGCCGCGAAGCAGCGCTTCTCTCACACCGGGTGCTCCAAACCGTAAATCGAAGCCTCGATTGTCGATCGTGAGTTTGGTGCCGGCGGTCTTGTGGATCGCCCACAGCAAGGTCGCTCCAACTCGAACCGATTGCAGCGCGCTGCGATTGATCACGACGATCTTGATGCCGGGAATCGTCTGATCGGGATATTTTCCGTCCGTCGGGGCGAGGGGAGTGAAGCTCTCGGAGTAGAACCGTACGCCGGGAATCTCCCTGTCCCTCAGGATCGCGACGGTTGCGGCGGCGTTCAGCCACGGTGCTCCGACGCGCTGAAATGCGTCGGGCATTCCTCGACCCACCGACAGGTTCGTTGACTCGAACGCCACGAGTCCGGGATAGAGCATCGCGCTTTGAATTGACGGCATGTTCGGCGATGGCTTCACCCACGGAAGGCCGGTGAGGTCGAACCAAACATCGCGCCGCCACCCCTGGATCGGCACAACGTGGAGGTCGGCGTGAATCTTCAACACGTCGTTGTAGTACAGCGCCAGCTCCCCGATCGTCATCCCGTGGCGAAGCGGAATCGGCCAAAGCGCGAACGCCTGGCCAGGTTTTCCGGGCGCGGGGTCCTCCGCGTTCGCCAGAGAGTTGTCGAGGACCGGGCCTTCGATGAGGTATCCGGTGATCGGATTCGGCCGGTCGAGCACGATGATCGGCCTTTGTACGCGCGCCGATGCGCGCATGGCATAAACCATCGCTCCGACGTACGTCCACGTTCGTGCCCCAATGTCCTGGAGATCGAAGACCAGCGCGTCGAGTGCGCGGAGCATGCTGTCGGGCGGCGCCATCGTCTGCTCCCCGTAGAGTGAATAGACCGGCAATCCGCTCTCGGCGTCGATTCCGCTGGCAATGTTCTGCCTGTCTTCCGTCCCGCGCAGCCCGTGCTCCGGCGAGAATAGCTGCACCAGGCTGACTCTCGCGCTCCGGCCTGGATGGCCTCTCAGCAGATCGATATCGGAATCTCCGTGCTCGTCGATGCCGGTCTGGTTCGTGAGGAGACCGATGCGCTTTCCGCGAATCAGTTGTATGCTATCGCGCAGCAGCACCGTTATGCCCGGCACCACCCTGCCTTCTGCCAGCTCGTTTGTCGGGTCGGCCTGCTTGTTGACTACCACGCAGCCGCTGCACAGTGCAAGGAGCGCCGGGAGCAGCCGATTGTATCGCATCATCGAGGATTGTCCGGTAATTTTGGTTGTCTCGCTGGTACCATATGATAGTCGCTGCCGTTCCGGGACGCTGACTGACCGGGCGACCCGGCGACCAACGCAAACGTCTTGCCTAGCCACCCACCCCCCAATCCCTGACCTATGGCGCTGACTGCGATCGACTGGGCGATTGTCGCTGCCTACTTCATTCTCTCCGTAGGCATTGGACTGTACTTCACAAAACGCGGAGGCGAGAGCCTCAACGAGTATTTCCTGTCTGGCCGCCAGGTGACCTGGTGGCTGGCCGGAGCATCGATGGTCGCGACGACGTTCGCGGCCGATACACCGCTCGTCGTGACAGGTCTCGTCTACAATAACGGTGTCGCCGGAAACTGGCTTTGGTGGAACATGCTGATGAGCGGCATGTTGACCGTTTTCTTCTTCGCCCGCCTGTGGCGGCGGGCCCACGTCATGACCGACGTCGAGTTTGCGGAGATCCGCTACAGTGGCCGGCCGGCGGCCGTGCTCCGCGGGTTCCGTGCGCTCTACCTGGCCATCCCGATCAATCTCATAATCCTCGGTTGGGTGACCAAGGCGATGATCAAGATTCTCACGATCTCCCTCGGTCTCCGCGACGTCGGCATCCTCGGTCACAATGTGTCCGGAGAAGTAATCGCAGTCGGAATCTGCTTCATAATCACCGTCGCGTACTCGGCGGGTGCGGGGATGTGGGCCGTCCTCTGGACCGATCTCGTTCAGTTCGTCATCAAGATGAGTGCGGTCATCGTCCTCGCCGTTTACGCCGTGCGCGCCGTTGGCGGGATGGACAAGCTGAAGTCGGGCCTCACCACTCATTTTGGAAGTGCTGACGCCGCACTGTCGGTGCTGCCAGTGAAAATCACGCCCAGCGGAATCGAGGCGTATGCGTGGATGCCTCTGCTTGCGTTGTTCGTGTTCCTCTCGGTGCAGTGGTGGGCGGCATGGTATCCGGGTGCGGAGCCCGGCGGCGGCGGCTACGTAGCGCAACGAATCTTTTCCGCCAAGACAGAGCGGGACGGCGTTCTCGCCACGCTCTTCTTCAACGTCGCACACTACGCGATAAGACCCTGGCCGTGGATCATCACGGGACTTTGCACGATTCTCCTCTACCCAGCCGGTATTACATGCGCGGTATGCGTCCGGAATGATCACGAAGCCGCGTACGTCCAGGCGTTCGTGGATCTCCTTCCGACACCCTGGCGCGGATTCATGATGGCCGGTTTTGCAGCCGCCTACATGTCGACGGTCGGGACCCAGCTCAACTGGGGTGCGTCCTACCTCGTCAACGATTTCTACAAGCGATTTCTCAATCGCACCGCCACGGAGAAGCATTACGTGGCGATTTCGCGGTGGGCCACGATCTTCCTGTTCCTCGCGTCTGCGGTCGTTACCCACTATCTGGGAACGATCGAGGGTGCATGGAAATTCCTGCTCGCACTCGGATCGGGCACAGGACTCGTCCTGATTCTCCGCTGGTACTGGTGGCGGATCAACGCCTGGAGCGAGATCAGCGCGATGATCGCCTCGTTCGTCGTGTCCATTTCCGCGATCAACATCATCAAGCCCCGCTTCCCCGCTGGTGACCTCCGCGGCGACGCCTGGGTCATGCTCGTTACCGTAGCGGTGAGTACGGTCGTCTGGTTAGGGGTGACCTTTGCCACCAAACCGGAGCCCGACAGGGTACTTGAGGCGTTCTACCGGCGGGTGCGGCCCGGGGGCCCTGGGTGGGTACGCGTTTCGGAGCGCGCCGGCTTCGGCCGAGAGAGCATTCCGGGAGGTGCCTTGGCCTGGACGAATTGGATCGCGGGAATCGTGGCAGTGTACTCCACTCTGTTCGGGATCGGTAAGCTGGTGCTCGGGAATCTCGTGGAAGGCCTGGTAATGCTCGCAATAGCGGTGGTGGCGTTCAGCTGGATCGCGCGGTCCTTCCGAGAGGAGCCGGCGACGCTCTCCGGAGTAGGGGTTCCAGCCTGACGGCAACACTACCCCGGGTAGACGCGCTCACATAAATTTCATTTGAGTACCGGAGGACAAATGTCAGTTTCGTCACAACCTGAAATCGATCTCGCCGTCACGCCCAACGCCGGCGTCGAGGTCAAGAAGTTTATGGACGCCGAGGGCGTCACTGCCAAGCAGGGCGGGCTGCGCGTGAGCGTCCAGCCGGGCGGTTGCAGCGGCTTCAAGTACAGCCTGGTCATCGAAGACCGCGCCGCGGAAGACGATCTCGTCATCCCGCGCGAAGGATTCAACGTCTTCGTGGATCCGTTCTCAGCGCAGTACCTGAACGGCGTCACGATCGACTACGTGACTTCGATGCAAGGCTCCGGATTCACCTTCAAGAATCCGAATTCTACCGGCGGGTGTGGCTGCGGAAGCTCATTCTCTGCGTAAAGCTTCTGCTGGCCGGCAGCACAAATCGAGGGCGGTGAAATGAAGACCAATTTCACCGCCCTCGATTTCTTTGTCCTGGCCGCATACCTGATTGCGACGACAGTCCTCGGGATCTGGCTGGGTCGGAACCAGAAGGATTCCAAGGATTACTTCGTAGCCGGGCACCAGATTCCCTGGTGGGCCGTTCTCTTTTCCGTGGTTGCCACGGAAACGAGCGCGCTGACGTTCATCAGCATTCCGGGACTGGCTTATACCACCAACCTCGGCTTCCTCCAGATCGCCGCCGGTTATCTGCTGGGCCGCATCGTCGTCGCGTACACGCTCTTGCCACGGTACTACCAGGGCGATCTTGTCACGGCTTACGCGCTGCTCGAGAAACGCTTCGGCGTTGGAACGCGCCGGTTTGCATCGATTGTGTTCATGGTCACCCGCGCGTTCGCTGACTCGGTGCGCGTGTTCGCGACGGCGATTCCGATCGCGCTCATACTCGGACCGTCGGTGCCACCGCAGTACGTCATGCCCGTCGCCATCCTCGTGCTCGGCGCGCTGACGCTCATCTACACATATCACGGCGGGATGCGGGCGGTCGTGTGGACCGACGTTCTCCAGACCAGCGTTTATCTCCTGGGCGGGTTCTCCGCCCTCTACCTTATAGGAAAGGGAGTAACCGGCGGATGGGGTGCGATTCTGAACGTGGCTCGCGACGCCGGCAAGCTCAAGGTCCTCGACGTCTATTTCGGTTTCGACAAGCCTTACACTCTGTTCGCCGGACTGATCGGAGGCGCGTTCCTGTCGATGGCCTCGCACGGTGCAGATCAGCTGATCGTGCAACGTCTGCTCGCTGCGTCCAACCTCAAGGAATCGCGGAAGGCGTTGATCGGCAGCGGCATCGCCGTGTTCTTCCAGTT
>CATPBN010000041.1 GCA_955652635.1 uncultured Gemmatimonadaceae bacterium | reverse complement strand
GGGGACGCGCGATCCCACCGTGACCGCCAGCGCGCTGGCCACCCTGAACGAGATCTCCGGTGGCCGGATGGTGATGGGGATCGGCCGCGGCGACAGCTCCCGACGGGTGCTGGGACAGAAGCCGGTCACGGTCGAGCAGATGGAGGCGGACTGCCGCCTGATCCGAGAGCTAGCGGCGGGCCGCGAAGTCGATTACGACGGCGTCAAGGTCCGGCTGAAATGGGCCGAGCACGAACTGCCGATCTGGGTCGCCGGCTACGGACCGAAGGCGCTGCGCGCCGCCGGACGGGTCGCCGACGGCGTCATCATTCAGCTCGCCGACCCCGCGATTATCAAGTGGTGTCTCCAGTTCGTGCGCGAGGGCGCCGAGGAGGCGGGCCGCTCGTTCGACGACATCCTGGTCCAGGCCGCAGCCCCGGCCTTCATCTCCGATGACATGGAAGCGGCTCGCGAGCAGGTTCGCTGGTTCCCGGCACTGGTCTCGAACCACGTCGTCGACCTGCTCAAGCGTTACGACGTGCAGGATCTACCGAAGGCGTTGACCGATTACATCAAGGCGCGCGAGCACTATGACTACTCGGAGCACGCTCAGCGGGGCGCGGCCCATGCCGACTTCGTCCCCGATGACGTGATCGACCGCTTCTGCGTCATTGGCACTGTGGAGCAGAGCAAGCAACGGATCGAGGAGCTGATCGACGCCGGTGTCGACCAGTTCAACCTCTACCTTATGGTGGATAAACCCGAGGCGGTCATCAAGCAATACGGCGAGGCCATCATTCCGGCGTTCAGCTAGGTGTAGGAGGCGAAACAGACATGGCGAAGGTGCGGGCGGCCCTGATCCAGGCGCACGCGAACATGCCGAAGCAAGAGGCGATCGCACGACACGAGCAGTTGATTGAAGAGGCGGCGGACAAAGGCGCGCAGGTGACGTGCCTGCAGGAGATCTTCTTCGGCCCCTACTTCTGCGCCGAGCAGGATACCAAGTGGTACGACACGGCCGAGCGGGACGACGGGCCGACCGTCAAGCGGATGCAGGCGCTGGCGAAGAAGCACAAGATGGTCCTGGTCGTGCCTTTCTACGAGGAGGCCCAGACCGGCGTCTACTACAACACCGCCGTGGTGATTGAGAACGACGGCACGACGGTCGGCAAGTATCGCAAGACCCACATCCCGCATGTCGGGCCCTGCTTCTGGGAGAAGTTCTATTTCAAGCCGGGCAACCTCGGCTACCCGGTCTGGGATACCTCGGTCGGCCGGGTAGGCATCTTGATCTGTTACGACCGCCACTTTCCCGAGCCGGCCCGAGCGCTCGGTCTCAAGGGGGCCGAGCTGGTCTTCAACCCATCGGCGACGGTCAAGTCACTCTCGCGCTACCTATGGGAGCTCGAGCAACCGGCGCACGCGGTGGCCAACGGTTACTGGATCGGCGCCATCAACCGGGTTGGGGTCGAGAAGCCGCTCAACGAGGCGCAGTTCTACGGGTCGAGCTACTTCTGTGATCCGCGCGGCAAGATCATCGCCCAGGCATCGGAGACCGAGGACGAGGTGCTGGTCGCCGACCTCGACCTGGACATGAATCGCCAGGTACGCAACACCTGGCAGTTCCTGCGCGATCGCCGGCCGGAGAGCTACGGGGAGCTCGTCAAGGAGCTGCCATGAGGACGCTGATCAAGAACGGCACCGTGGTGACCGCGAGCGACACCAACAAGACCGACGTCCTGATCGAGGGCGAGAAGATCGCTGCCATCGGGAGCGGACTCGAGGCCAAGGCGGACCAGGTGATCGACGCCGAAAACCGCTATGTGATGCCCGGCGCGATCGATGTCCACACCCACATGGAGTTGCCGTTCGGTGGCACCTTCGCCTCCGATGATTTCGCGACCGGCACCGCAGCCGCCGCCTGGGGCGGGACGACGACGATCGTCGACTTTGCGGTGCAGACGTACGGCCAGACGCTGCGCCAGGGTCTCGACCAGTGGCACAAGAAAGCCGAAGGCAAGGCGCACATCGACTACGGCTTTCACATGATCGTGCGCGAGATCAATGACCCGATCCTGAAGGAGATGGACGGGCTGGTCAACGAAGGCGTCCCGTCCTTCAAGCTCTTCATGGCCTACCCCGGGGTCTTCATGCTCGACGACGCGGCAATCTTCAAGGCGATGAGTCGGACGGCGGAGAACGGCGGCTTGATCATGATGCATGCCGAGAACGGTGGCGCCATCGACGTGCTGGTCAAGCGCTACCTGGCCGAGGGGAAGGGCGATCCGATCAACCACGGCTTGACCCGCCCGGCCAGCATGGAGGGGGAGGCGACCAGCCGCGCTATCGCATTGGCGCGCCTGGCTGAGGTCGCCGTCTATATCGTTCACCTCAGTTCCAAGGAGGCACTGGACGCCGTCCGCGCGGCGCGCGACGACGGCGCCTCGACGTTTGCCGAGACCTGCCCCCAGTATCTGTACCTGACCCTCGAAGACCTCGCCCGACCCGGCTTCGAAGGCGCGAAGTATGTGTGCTCGCCGCCGCTGCGACCGCCGTCGCATCACGACGAGCTCTGGAAGGGCCTCCTGCAGGACGACCTGCAGCTGGTCGCGACGGACCACTGTCCCTTCCATTTCAAAGGGCAGAAGGAGATGGGGCGCGGCGACTTCTCCAAGATCCCCAACGGCTTGCCGGGTGTGGAAGACCGCTTTTCATTGATCTTCCACGGTGGGGTGAATTCCGG
>CATPBN010000040.1 GCA_955652635.1 uncultured Gemmatimonadaceae bacterium | reverse complement strand
ACCGGAGCCGCCAGCGACATTCAGCAGGCCACCGGGCTCGCGCGCCGCTACGTGTCGCAGTGGGGACTCTCCGACGAGATCGGGCCGATCCTCGTTGGGGACAACGAGCAGGAGCTTTTCCTGGGTCGAGAGCTGCAGACGCGTCGCGAGGTCTCGGAGCGCACGGCGCAACTCGTCGATTCCGAAGTGACGCGCGTCATCAAGGAAGCGTACGCGCGGGCGACCGTCGTGTTGCAGGAAAACATGGGGCTGCTCCACACCGTTGCGGCGGCCTTGCTCGACCGCGAGACTCTCACGGGCGACGAGGTTGCTATTCTCGCACGTGGTGAAACGCTTCCACCGCGCCCGATCACTCCGCCGCCGACAGCACCAGCGCTCGCGACGCCGGTATTGCACCCCAAGACGTCCAAGCCACCGCTCTTCGGAGGTCCCGAGGTAGCTCCGGCGTGATCTTTTCGTGGCCGTCAAAGTCACAGCGGCCAAACATCTTCGGAATTCTAAACGTTACCCCCGACAGCTTCAGCGACGGGGGTAACTTCGTTTCAACCGAGTCGGCGGTCGTTCGAGCGGACCGGATGATTTCCGAGGGCGCCGACGCGATCGATGTCGGCGGCGAATCGACCAGGCCAGGCGCCAAGCCGGTCCCGGTGCGCGAGGAGCTCAAGCGAGTGCTTCCTGCAATCCGCGCCATTCGCTCGCGCTGGAGCGATGTCGCGATCTCCATCGATACCGTCAAATCGGAGGTCGCCAGCGCCGCTCTGGCCGAGGGAGCGTCGATCGTGAACGACGTGTCGGGGATGTCGCTCGATCCCGACATGCCCCGCGTCTGCGCCGAAGCCGGATGCAATGTCGTGCTGATGCATTCGCGCGGTACCGTAGGTGAGATGGCGAGCTACGAGATGGCGACTTACGGCCGCGATCCCGTCGGAGAAATTCTCTCCGAGCTGGAAGAGAGAATCCAGATCGCGCAGCGCGCGGGCATACATCCGGGACGGATCGCGGTGGACCCGGGTATCGGGTTCTCCAAAAACACGGGGCATTCGCTCGCCGCGCTCGTAGAGCTGCCGCGCATCGTCGCGACGGGATATCCCGTTTTTGTCGGCGCATCGCGAAAGCGTGTGATAGCGGAGCTGATCCGCTTCACATCTGCGAGCGGTGGCGGATCGAGTGGCACCACGCTGGCTCCCGGCGTGATCTCGAACGAAGATCGCGATATGGCAACGGTTGGCGTGAATGTCGTGGCGTTCTTTGCCGGCGCGCGCATCTTTCGCGTACACCAGGTGCGACCGAATCGCCTCGCGCTCGACGCCGCGTGGGCTCTCACTCCCGAGGAATCGGAGCTGTTGGCCGATTAGCTCGGGGCGACTCGCGAGCCGCTGAGGTAGTTTTGACGGGTTACTCATCGCCGAGGCACGACCGATAAGACGCTTTCCTTCGCCGGGTTGGACGACGGCCGCGATCCTGTTGTTTTTGTACATGCTCACCCTTGCCCCCGGCGTCACGCTGTGGGACTCGGGTGAATTTCTTGCGGCCATCCACGCCCTCGGAATCCCACACCCGCCTGGCACTCCGCTCTACGTTCTGCTCGGGAACGTCTGGAGCCGGCTGTTCGCCGACCTGTTTGGATTCGCTCGCGCGATCAATCTTTTTTCAGCTGCGTCCACGGCCGTGGGATGTGGAGTCCTGGCCAGCCTGTTCGCGAAGTGGACTGGAGACGGTCTGGGCGCGACGGCGGCGGGAATCGCGGCAGGAGCGATGTCGACTGTCTGGATGAGTGCGACAGAGACCGAGGTTTACGCGGTCGCGCTGCTCTTCGGCACACTCATCCTGTGGGCCGGCGACCGGGCGGGCGAGAGGTCGGACATGCGCTGGAGCCTGCTCACAGCATATCTCGCCGGGCTCGCGTGGGCGCTCCACCTCACGGCGCTCCTCGTACTGCCGAGTGCCATTTTGCTCGTGTTCACTACGCAGGACGGATACTTCGCGGTGCCTGTGGGACGGCGCCACGTCGACGGTCGCCGCGAGACGCACTCGTTCGCGAAGTTGATGCGGGCTTCGATCCTCGTGGCATTGGTCGGGATGACTGGTGTGCTATTTCTGTACTTTCGCTCGCGCCACGACCCGGCAATCAATCAAGGCAACCCGTCGACGCTGAGCGCGCTCGTCGATGTGATTTTGCGACGCCAATACGATGTCCCTGCGGTGTGGCCGCGCCGGGCGCCATTTTATCTGCAGCTCGGAAACCTGTTCGAGTATGCCGACTGGCAGTTCGCCAAAGGTCTCGCTCCGGATCCACCGGCAAGCTGGTGGCGCACCCCGATCACCGTGCTTTACGCAATCCTCGGAGTCGTTGGATTCATGGCGCACCGGAACACCGACCGCCGAAGCTGGCGGGCGATGTTTCTTCTTTTTCTGGTTTCTTCGCTCGGCGTCGTGATCTATCTCAATTTGAAAGCGAGCCCTTCGTTCGGCGTCGGCTTCCTTCCGGCGAACGCTCCGCACGAAGCGCGCGAGAGGGATTACTTCTTTTTCTTCGCGTTCATCTGCTGGGGACTCTGGGCAGGATTCGGCGCGATACGGCTCTCGCACCTGCTCAAGGCGCCGATGAACATGATCGCGACAGTTCTACCCTTTGCCCCCGTAATCTTCAATTGGACCGCCGTTGATCGCAGAACGGACGAGGTCGAGGCGCGGGCGCGAATCGATTCGGGAGAGATGCTGGCGAAGGTCCCGCCCAACGGCGTCATGCTGGCATTGGGAGACAACGACACCTATCCCCTCTGGTATCTGCAGCAGGTCGAAAGCACTCGCAGGGACGTGACGATCGTCACTATTCCGCTACTCGGCGCGAAGTGGTACCGCGCCGAGCTCGCGCGTCGTTACAAGCTGCTCGACTCGACCGCGGTCGAGAACTGGGTGGGGCGCGACAGCACCGTCGCGCTACTCACCAAACGCTCGTACTCGCAGAACCGACCCGTGGTCAAATCGCCGTTCTTTGCGATCGACTCGACCAGTCGGATCCGAAAGTAACTCACGCCCGCGGTCACGGGCCGGCTCGCCGACAGCCCTAGGCCGGTAGTCTTCCGTTGTTGTTTCTTGGACTTAGTACCGGTAGTGGTCAGACTTGTATGGCCCCTCGACCGGCACGGCGAGGTAGTCCGCCTGGTCCTTCGACAGCTTCGTCAGCTTCACCCCGAGTTTGTCGAGGTGTAGTCGCGCGACCTTCTCATCCAGCTTCTTCGGCAGAGTGTAGACCTTGCACTCGTACGCCTCGCAGTTGGTGTGCAGCTCTATCTGCGCCATCACCTGATTGGTGAAGCTGGCCGACATGACGAAACTTGGATGTCCCGTCGCGCAGCCGAGGTTGAGGAGGCGTCCCTCGGCCAGAATCATCACGCTGTGTCCGTCGGGGAAAACGTACTCGTCGTACTGCGGCTTGATCTGCACGCGCTTGATGCCCTTTGTCTTCTTGAGCCCGGCCATGTCGATCTCGTTGTCGAAGTGGCCGATGTTGCCGACGATTGCCTTGTCCTTCATCTGGGCCATGTGGTCGGCGGTGATGATGTTCTTGTTGCCGGTGGCAGTGACGAAGATGTCGGCGGTCTTCACGACGTCCTCGAGCGTCGTCACCTGGTAGCCTTCCATCGCCGCCTGCAGCGCGCAGATCGGATCGATTTCGGTGATGACAACGCGCGCGCCCTGTCCCTTCAGCGCCTGGGCGCAGCCCTTACCGACGTCGCCGTAGCCGCAGATCACCGCAACTTTCCCCGCCAGCATCACATCCGATGCGCGGAGAATTCCGTCGGTCAGCGAATGGCGGCACCCGTACAGGTTGTCGAACTTGCTCTTCGTCACAGAGTCGTTGACGTTGATCGCGGGGAAGAGGAGTGTCCCGGCTTCCATCATCTGGTAGAGACGATGCACACCGGTAGTTGTCTCCTCTGAGACGCCGCGCAGATCCTTCGACATGCGCGTCCAGCGCTTCGGATCCTTCGCGTACTCCCGCTGGAGAAGTCCCAGGATGACGCCGTACTCCTCTGAGTCCTTGTTCGGATCGAACGCGGGCACACGCCCGGCCTTTTCGAACTCGACACCCTTGTGCACCAGCAGCGTCGCGTCGCCTCCGTCATCCAGAAGAAGACTTGGCCCCGAACCGTCAGGCCAGACGAGGGCCTGATCGGTGCACCACCAATACTCCTCGAGCGTCTCGCCTTTCCACGCGAACACGGGCGTGCCCTGGGGGTCGTCGATCGTCCCTTTCTTTCCGACCACCACCGCAGCAGCCGCGTGGTCCTGTGTCGAGAAGATGTTGCACGACACCCAGCGCACGTCAGCGCCCAGCTCGCTAAGAGTCTCGATGAGAACGGCGGTTTGCACGGTCATGTGCAGCGAGCCCATGATCTTCGCGCCGGCGAGCGGCCGCTTTGCCTTGTATTCCGAGCGGAGCGCCATCAGGCCCGGCATCTCGTGCTCGGCGAGGCGAATCTCGTTGCGCCCGTATTCGGCGAGTTCGAGATCCTTGACCTTGTACGGCTCGCGGCCCGCTTCGGCGGCTGCCGTAAATGCGTTCATAGGTTCTGTGATCGTGCCCACTTTGCGCTCCATTCGAAGGTCTGTGTTGATTCGTGTCAGGCGGTTTTCATGAGCGGCACGGCGTCCGCTTTCTTGCGAGGTGCGCTACGACGCGCAGCCGCGGCGCTGCGTCTTGCTGTTGCAGCAAAGAGAACCGGGCCCTTTGCATCGGGATCGGGTGGCAGCGGGCTGTAGCGGAAGCCGTCGAATCCCGCCGATTGAACCCAGCCACCCAGTGTCCCACTGTCGAATCCCTGCCACAGGTGTCCCATTGTCTGCCTGAGGTCTTGTCTGTCGTGCGGCATCATGTCGAGCACGAGAAGACGTCCGCCCGGTTTGAGAATCCGGCCCGCTTCGGCGATTACACGCACCGGATCGGCCACGTAATGGAGCACCAGAAAAAGCAGCGCCACATCGACTTCGGCATCCGCGAGCGGAAGAGATTCCAGCCGCCCGTTTCGGATATCGACGTTCTCCAAACCGTGTAAGCGCTTTCGCGCCGCCGACAGCATTGCGCTCGATTCGTCCACTGCGATCACGTGCGCCACGAATGGCGCGAGTGCCTGCGTGATCGCTCCAGTTCCGGAACCCAGATCTGCGACTTTCCAGTTCTCGTCGAGCAACCCCAACAAAGCGACGTCAGCACGCCGGCCGAACAGCTCCAGTCGCATTCGGTCCCACTGCCCCGCGGACGTCGAAAAGAATTGCTGCGATCTTGTGCTCCGCTCCGCGAGCACGGACTGCGTGCGCCGGGCATCGTGCTCGGCGGCGGTGGAATTCATCACCTCGTCGCGAACGAGATGCCACAGCCGTCGGCTCGAGGCATCGAGCGAATCCGTCGCAATTTTGTAGTGGCGACTGGTGCCTTCAGCCCGTGCCTCAACCCAACCTTCGCCAGCCAACATCTTCAGGTGCCTACTGATAGTGGATTGTGGCAGCTGGAGAATGGACCGCAGCTCGTTCACGGTCAGCTCGTTACGCTCCAGGGCGAGCAGGAGCCTGCTCCTCGTGGGATCCGCGAGGGCTGTCATCTGCCCGAACAGGGCGGTCGGCGTCAAACGTTCCATCCGTTCATCCGGATTGAAGGTTATTAAAGATCGGGACAAAAGTCAAGCGTGCCCGGGATCGATTTGCCCGTCTATCTTCCCTATTGTTGGAGTTCGAATGAGCGCTCACCTCTTTCTCCCAGATTCATGACCTTCGAAGCAAGTCTTCGGCGTCTAAACGAAATCCTCGCCGCGCTCGAAGAGCAGCAGGTTGGCCTCGATGCGTCGCTCAAGCTCTTCGAGGAAGGAGTCGAGCTGCTCCGCTCGGCCTCGGCGGAGCTCGGTCGGGCGGAGACGAAGGTGCAAATGCTGCTCGAAAAATCCGACGGCGGGTTCGAGCTCCGGGAGATGGATCTCTAGAGAAGTGCCGGCCCGCTTCGAAGGGGAGCGTGAGAGCGTCGAGCGGCGGCTCGATCAGCTCTGTGGGACTTACCTGTCTGGTCTTCCGACGGGCATCGCTGACGCGATTCGATACGGGCTGAAGAGTCCCGGAAAGCGAATTCGACCGCTTCTGCTGCTCTATGCCTTCCGCGCCGTCGGCGGGAAGGGCGATGCGACGCTGCTCGGATGCGGGCCCGAGATAATTCACGCGTACTCGTTGCTGCACGATGATCTTCCGTGCATGGACGACGATGACGTGCGGCGCGGGCGTCCCACCGTGCACAAAGTGTACGGCTCGCGAACCGCGATAATTGCCGGGGTCGCCATGATTCCGATCGCGGCACTTGTCGTTCGCGACGCGGCCCGCGGGATGCGGCTGAAACAGGAGGTTGGGTTGAAACTCCTTCAAACGCTCCTCGAGGCGGGTGGAGTGTCCGGAATGATCGGCGGCCAATCGCGCGATCTGGCCGGCGAGGGTCGATCGCTCTCACTAGGGGACCGCGAAGAGATTCATCGGGCAAAAACGGGCGCGCTGATCGTCGCCTCTCTCGTAATGGGCGCGCTTGCGGCCGGTGCCTCTCTGGCGCAAGTCACCGCCGTCGAGCGCTACGGCCGCGCGGTGGGACTCGCGTTTCAGATCATGGACGACGTGCTCGATGTGACTTCGACAACGACGGAGTTGGGAAAGACGACCGGAAGGGATGTGGCGCTCGGAAAAAACTCCTTCCCCGCGCTCCTTGGGGTCGACGGGGCTCAGGCAAGGGCCCGAGCTTTGATACACGACGGTTTACACGCTCTCGCCGAGCAGAAGCTGCTCACGCAAGAGCTGTCTCAAGTCGCTAATTTCATGGTAACGCGTACGTCCTGAAACCGCCAGAAATGTCCATTCTCGATCGTATCAATTCGCCGGCCGACCTGAAACCGATGACGCGAGACGAGCTGCGCGCCGTCTCGGAAGACATGCGGACGCGCCTCATCGAGGTCTGCTCGCGCACCGGAGGACACATCGGTGCCGGCTTGGGCGTCGTCGAGCTTACGGTCGCCCTCCACGCGGTCTTCGACACTCCCCGCGACAAGATCGTCTGGGACGTGGGCCACCAGGGATATCCCCACAAGCTCCTCACCGGTCGCGGCGATCGGATCGAAACGCTTCGCCAGGAGGACGGGCTGTCCGGCTTTCTCAAGCGAGCCGAGAGCGAGTACGACACTTTCGGTGCGGGTCACGCCGGAACGGCAATTTCTGCCGGCTATGGGATGGCGGTCGCGCGTGATCTGAACCGCCAGAAGTTCAAGGTCGTTTCAGTCCTCGGCGACGGTGCCCTGACGTGCGGTCTCGCCTACGAGGGATTGAACAACGCCGGCGCCTCCGACCGCGACTTCATCGTCATCCTCAACGACAACGAGATGTCGATTGCGCCGAACGTCGGCGCGATGTCGAAGTATCTGACTTCGATACAGCGGAATCCGCTGTACAATCGCGTCAGGTCCGCGATCGGAGCCGTCATAGATTCCGCGCCTGGTCCTCTGTCGGGAGTTGGTGCGCTGGTTAGAAAGTGGGAGGAAAGCGTGAAGACCTTCTTCACGCCGGGCGTCCTGTTCGAGGAGCTTGGGTTCAGGTATTTCGGTCCCATCGATGGCCACGACATCGATGCGCTGATGGACACCTTCGCTGCCGTCAAGGAGCTGGAAGGACCTCGCCTGATCCACTGCATCACCCAGAAGGGGAAGGGATTCCCCGCTGGAGAGCACATCGAGAAATGGCACGCGCTGCCTCCGGGCCACGATCCCGCGACCGGAAAGCTGAGGAAGGTGTCGGTCGCGAATACCGCTTACACCGCCGCGTTTGGGCAGGGATTGGTGGAGCTCGCCGCAGAGAATCAAAACGTCGTTGCCATCACCGGAGCAATGCCGAGTGGAACGGGTACGAGCGCCTTTGCGAAGGCGTACCCGGAGCGGTTCTTCGACGTCGGAATAGCCGAGGGACACGCCGTGACGTTTGCGGCCGGCCTCGCGACTCAGGGGATCCGACCCGTCTGCGCCATCTACTCGACTTTCCTCCAGCGCGCTTACGACAACGTCATTCACGACGTCGCGATTCAGCACCTGCCAGTGATCTTCGCGATGGATCGCGCCGGCGTGGTGGGAGAAGATGGCCCCACCCACATGGGGTTGTACGACATTGCCTACATGCTCGCTGTGCCCGGAATGGTGGTCACCGCACCAATGAATGGACGGGAGATGATCGCGCTGTTACGAAGCGGACTGGATCACTCCGATGGTCCGTTCTGCCTCCGCTATCCGCGAGACTCTACGCCGGATGTCGTTCCGCCCGTTGGCGAGATCGAAGCGGTTCCACACGGGTCTTGGGAAATTATGCGTCGAAGCGCGAGCGCGGGCCGAGATCCTGACCATGCCGTCGCAATTCTCGCGGTGGGAACGATGGTCATTCCGTCCTTGGCAGCTGCGGAGATGCTCAACGACAGCGGAGCGAGCGTGACGGTAGTGAATTGCCGCTACCTCAAGCCGCACGACGAGCGTGCGCTGGCCGAGATCGTTCGCGATCACCGCAACATACTGGTGGTGGAGGAAGGGACACTCGTCAACGGCTTCGGGGCTCACATGGCGGCCGTGATCGCTGAGATGGATGCAGCGATCAAAGTCGTCGCGCACGGGGTGGCCGACGATTTCATCGATCAGGCTCCGCGCGCGAAGCAGTTGGCGCGGCTCGGACTTGACGCGCGTGGAATTGCGCAGCGCGCGAACGTGGCTTTCGGT
>CATPBN010000039.1 GCA_955652635.1 uncultured Gemmatimonadaceae bacterium | reverse complement strand
CCGAACTTCAATCCCTCGGCGTCGCCGGCGAGGGTGGTGCGGTTGGAGTCCAGGGGGAAGCGGGCGTCGGGGCGCTGGTAGTAGTGAACCGCATCCGTCTGCGTCGCGAGAATCACCGCCCGGCTCCCTCGTACCTGACTCTTGTCGAACGATCCGGAGATCTCGTAGTTGTTCTGGAACAGGCGGTGCTTGAAGTCCACTGCGCCAACGTACGCGCTCGAAGGGAGGTAGGGCGACGACCACGAATCCAGATTCCGGTTCACTGCCGTGAGGATTGCGCCGATGGTGCTGTTGCCGTGGCGTAAATCCTTTATGGCCCGCACGATGGCGAAGTTCGTCGCCGGCTCGAAGGTCGTGTCTCCTGGGCTCCGGGCGCGCTGCGTCGCGGCATCAAGCACTCCGAGCGTGACGCCACCCGGCAATCGGCCAAGGAGCTTTCCGGCGCCAAGGATTGTCGTCGGCTGCAGGGGGATGGTGTCGCCGTAGGTGCCGGCGAGCTGCGGGGTTCGCCCGATGCGCCGGCTGTAATAGAGTCCGTCGCTGTTGCAGTTGACGGCGCTGCAGTTGACGTCGAAGCGGAACAACCCGCGTCCGGCGACGAAGAATGGGCGGCGCTCGTCGAAGAACGACTCGTACGCCGTGAGATTCAGGACTGCCGGGTCCGACTCAACCTGCCCGAAGTCAGGATTGATGGTAGCGTCGAGTGTCACGTTTGGAGCCACCCTGTATTTCACGTCGCCGCCGACCGTCACGTTCGATCGCTGTGTGAAGGCGTTGTTGACGATTCGCGATGCGTTCTTAGTCACGACGTAGGGCATCGCTTCGAGCCGCCGCGGTGCTTCCAGATCGTCCAGTCCGTCCAGCGCCCCGAACTGCGAAACCAATCCGGCTTTCGCCTGACTGAGCTTCGGCCAGCTGACGCGCTCGCTGTATCTATAGATGTCGCGATCGATAGTGAAGCCGAAGGTGTGATTGCGCCCCGTGGTGTATCGAAGCTGTGTGAGCGGGATTCGGAACTCGGCGGCCCAGCCGAGGGAATCGATGCGGGTCGCGACGTCCCAGACGGCATCCCACGCCTGGTCCTCGTTGCCATCGTCGTAAATGGCCAGGTCGATTTTCACGCCCGCCGCGTTCACGCCGAACTCGTAGCCGGTGCGGCGGTCGTGGTAGGAATCGACGAAGATCCAGATCATGTCGGACGGCGTGAAGGTGTCGCGCCGCTCGAGGATCCGGATGATGCTGTCCGGATGGGGATCGAATGCGCGGACGTACACGTAAAGATTTGACGCGTCGTAGGCAATCTTTGCTTCGGTGCGGAAGCGGGGCTGCTTTCCCTCGGTAGGTGCCCACTGCGTGAACCCCGTGATGACTGGGGCAGTCCGCCACACCGGGTCGTCATCCTTGCCGTCGATTATGGGGGGAGTGTCCGCGCGAACCGCGGTGGCCCCGCTATCTGTCGGTGCGGCGACTCGGGCGGACGTGGAATGCCCATCCGCGTGAGCGGGGGCTGGTGGCTGTTGGGGAACCTGAAGGTTCAGAGCGAGTGCGAGGAGCGGAGAAAAACCAATCATTGAGTGATCCAGTCTGGGCGGAAAAGGCCGGTGGCTAGTTCTTACAGTGATTGGATACCCTATCGGCATAATTGGTTGGAAAGTTTCAGCATTGAAACGACAACAGATGACTACCGGTCAGGGGCTTTGTGCGGGCCGGCGTGTGGCTGCGGGCTCCGGCTAGCGACTGGTAGTCAGGACCCGTATGTTTTTTTCTTCATCCCCAAACAGAGGGAACCATGCGCAACTTTCTGCCTCTCGCCGTGGTCGTATCGCTTGGGACTCTGGCCGCGTGCAGCAAGCAAGCGGCTACCACAAGCGATACTACAGCCGCGGCCTCGTCGACGACTTCTTCTGCCGCCCCAATGACTGCTTCCGCGGCGCCGACCACCAACGAAGGAAAGATCAAGAACGCGATGAGCGCCGCGCCGGACTCTGTCTCCTCGGGCGCGACGATCATGGACTGGCCCGCGACTGAAGGCGGGAAGTTCATACAGTTGCGCGCGGGCAAGAATGGCTGGGTGTGTTACCCATCGCAGCCGGCGCCGACTACTGCTGTTGGTCAGGACCCGATGTGCCTCGATGCCGAATTCCAGAAGTGGGCGGCCGCATGGATGACCAAGAAACCGCCGAAGCTTACAGGAGTTGGGGTCGGCTATATGCTCCAGGGCGACCGCGGTGCGAGCATCACCGATCCATTCGCCATGTCGGGCGCGGCCAACGCCAAGGATTGGGTCGTTGCTGGTCCGCACATTATGGTAACAACGCCCAACACGGCATCGCTCAATTCGCTTCCCGGCGTCCCGACCGGCGGCGTTCCGTGGGTGATGTGGAAGGGGACGCCTTACGCACATATCATGGTGCCCGTGAAGGGGTAGACCTTTTCGGGAAGGATTCCTAACTGCAACTGAACACTACCGGCCCGCACACGGCCCCGGCCCGTAGCGCTCAGTTGCAGTTCTTTTTGCCTCAAGCCCTACCCTGAGAGAAAATGCCAATCATTCGTCCGCGCTGGTACTCGATCGCTCTTTCCGTTCTTTTTCTCGCAGCCGCGCCCGCGAAGGCTCCGGATCGTCGCCCGATAACCGAGACCGATCTTTTCAAGTTTGTCTGGGCCGCTGATCCGCAGATCTCGCCGAATGGATCGCAGGTTCTCTTCGTGCGCGTGAACGTGAACGAGGACAAGGACCGGTACGAGACGCAGATCTTCGTTGTCCCATCGGATGCAAGCGCTCCGGCGAGGCCGCTGACCTCGGGTCGCAGCGACCGGTCGCCACGATGGTCTCCGAATGGAAGAGAGATCGCCTTCGTCCGCACGCCGGAACCCGTGGACGGAAAGTCACAGCCGGCGCAGATCTATCTCATCTCGATGGATGGCGGAGAAGCGCGCGCACTCACCAACGCTCCCAACGGCGCCTCCTCTCCAGTGTGGTCCCCGGATGGACGCACCATCACGTTCAACTCGTCACCCAAGCCGGATTCATCTTCGTCCGCGCAAGCGAAGCTCGATTCCCTCAAGAAGGCGGCGGACTCGACGCAGAAGAAGCACGTGAGCGATGTCCGAGTGATCACACGCGCGCAATATCGTTGGAACGGCGGCGGATACACCGACCCGACCTCGCACAACCACATCTGGACGGTGCCTGCATCCATTGGTCCAACGGGCGCGCTGCCGACGATGAAGCAGATCACGTTCGGCAATTTCGACGAAGGCGAGCCGGTGTGG
>CATPBN010000038.1 GCA_955652635.1 uncultured Gemmatimonadaceae bacterium | reverse complement strand
GCTTGTATGTATAAGGTGATTATGGTCCCGACCGATGGGTCGGGCTTCGACCGCGAGGCGATCTGGGTCGCCCTCAGAATGGCGGAACGGAGCAATGCGAAGGTTCGGTTGGTGCGTGTCCTCGCGAGCGATTCGTTCTTCGGAACGACACCGGAGGCTGAATGGACGCCCATGTCAGCCGAGCTCGGGCGCACCGAGCGCACCGAGCGCACCAGTGCACTGAGCGAGCTCTATTCGCTGGCGGCAGAATGCAGAAGCGAGTCCAAGGCGGAAATCACTGTCGATCTGCATGGTGGTCCGGTCGCAGATGTTCTCCAGGGCTACGCCCGGCGCCACGACGTCGATCTAATTGTGATGAGCACTCACGGACGCAGCGGCATTTCGCGGCTTGCCCTGGGTAGCGTAACGGACTCGCTGATCCGGCACACGGCGATTCCGGTGCTGGTCGTGAAGTCTCCTACGAGCTATCTGAACCCACAGCTCGACCACGGATTCAGGCGCATCGTCGTTCCACTCGACGGATCGACGCTCGCCGAGCAGGTCCTGCCGCGCGTGTTGACGCTTGCGAAGCTCGAAGAGGCCAGGGTCTCGCTTCTTCAGGTTCTCGTTCCACAGTCCTACTCGCAGAAGGAGATCCTCGATCCCAGCCTGCCCTGGTGGGACAAGGACGTCTCGCTCGCGCAAGCATACCTCTTCCGCATCGCCAGCGGGCTCCGCCGGAATGGCCTGATCGTGACGACCGACATTGTCATTGGTGAGAACATCGCCCGCGCCATCGGAGACTTTGCGAGCCGCGAGAAGGCCGACTTGATTGCGATTGCGACGCACGGACGGGGCGGCCTCGCCAGAATGCTGCGCGGCAGTGTCGCCGATGCGATAATGCTCTCGGGCAAAATGTCCATGCTGGTGTTCAAGCCGGAACACGTCGCGGAGATCGAGCAGGCGCCCGAGGGGGGCGGAGACCTCATCGCCGCCGCAGCGGTGGCCGTCGTAAGCCACTAATGCACGTAACGCAGGTACTCGTAGGCGACGGTGTTGGTGCTATCGGTCGCAAGAGCCTTCCGGAAACTTTCCACCGCAGACGTCTTCTTGCCTGACATCAGATAGGCTTCGCCCAACCCGGCGTACGCCCACGACGCCTCGGGATGCAGGTCGATCGCCAACTTGTATGCCTCGATCGCATCGTCGTAGCGGCCGCGGTGCATCAGCTTCACCGTAAGCGCGTTCAGCGCGCCCTCGCTGATCTTGCCGATGGGCGACGTCGTATCGGACGCGCTCGCGCGAAACTCGGACAGAACGGTGGGGATGCCCTTGGTGGCAGAGGCAGCGAGCAGAGAATCGCCTTTCGGCAGACCCCAACGCTCCACCTGGTTTACTTCGGCCTCCACCGTAAGATCGATATCCACGTTGTCGGAGATTGACATTCTGCCCGGGTCGAATTCCGAGTTCCAAAACTTCGTGCCGAGGATTCCGTAGTCCTTCCGGGCGACTGACAAGTGGCCGACAAAGCCGACGCGCCTGTTCCCCCATGCATCGGACGAGACCGGATGTATCTGGACGAACTCGATCGCGACCGGGTGCGTTACGCCGTGCATGGCCAACGGCCCGTGCGCCACGAAGCCGCCCTTCGTCTTGTCGATCTTCTCGCTGTGGAACGTGATCAGCGGAAACTTTTCGGCGTCGAAGAAGTTCGGACTCTTTAGGTCCTTGTCACGTGACTCGACGTTCGTGTTGATGCTGTTCGCCTCGATCACGACGGACACGGACGAGCCCTCGATCGAAGCCGGGTTATACATCACGGTGCCGCCGAATCGGGCGAACGCCCCCCGAACCGTGGAAAGTCCCATGAAGCGCACCGAGAACTCAACGGCCGAGTGCGGCCAGTCTATGCCGAAACGCTGAACCGGCAGTCCGGTCTTTCCGTTTAGCGAAGCGAACGTAGCGCTCTGTGCCCTTGCCTCAGCTGGAATCCAGAGCGTGGGAGCCGCCGCTGCCAGGCAAGCGAGGCCGGCGCACGAAATCGGAATGATACGTTGGCGAGTAGTCATGACCCGCAAGAATGAACGCGGGCCTGTGCTTGCCAACCCAAATGTGGCGAAGCGGCGTTAGTCCGTGGCGAGTGGATTCCGCACGGCAGCGACGACCCGTTTTCGATACGCCCGGCTCACGCGCAGCTGCGCACCGTCGGTCAGGACGACGGCGTATCGGTCGGAAGCGATGCGCCTGAGCTTTGCAATCCTCGAGACGCTGACCATAGCCGAGCGGTGAATGCGGACGAAGTCGCTCGCCGTCAGTTTCCTTTCGAGCCCGCTCAGCGTTGTGCGAAGGAGATGCGACCCAGCAGCGGTGTGGAGTCGCACGTAATTGTCCTCAGCCTGCACCCAGTCAATCGAGCCGACGGGCACCTTCACTACTCCATCGCGCTCGGGTACCGCTATGCTCTCTGCTCGATAGTTCCGGCTGCGGATTTCGTCCGAGTGCAGCACAAGCTGTTCCCACTTGTCTTCGAGGTTCCTGGCTTCGAGCCGCGCGCGCGTCAGACTTTCTTCGGCGCGGGCAACGGCGATTTGGCGTTCTCTTGATTGGCCAGCGTAGATGACAGCGTACAGTACGGCCGCCACCAGCAAGTAGATCAGCGTCTCGAAGGCGATCGCACTCGTTAGCCTGCCCGCGAACATGTCGCGGATGGGCAGGAAAGACGGTCGCCAAATGAACAACGGGGTAATTGCAGCGACGAGCAGCGAGTGCAACATGCCAACGCCAACCCCGATCGGCAGATGCAGCAGAACCCGGCGCGGATGATCGAGCGAAAGCGGAAATCGGCGGACAATGAAAAGGATCGCGGGCGTCAGGATCGCCCACGTCCCCCACGCGACGCTCATCTCCAAGGCGAGATGACTCCAGACGGGCACCCCACCTCTCGCGGCGGCGGCGTAGAGGCGCTGGAGTGAGAAGAGCGCTGCTATCGCGCTCCAGGCGATGGTCGAAATCGCGACGAATCTCAGCCGATGCTCGAGCTCGTCGTTCATGGTGATCATGGTCATGAAGGATTCCGATGACTCTTGCGATAAGGAGTCGTTGATGGAGGCTGGCAGAGTGGCCGCTGGCTGGACATACTCTTTACCATCAATAGGGGAAATCACAATGGAAATCAAATTCAGTATCGGCCCAAGCCCGCTTGGCACCGTACTCGTCGCGGCAACCGATAAGGGAGTATGCGCTGTAAGCCTGCGCGAATCGGACGCCGGGGCCGAGGAGTCGTTACGGGCGCGTTTTCCGAAGGCGGAATTGAAGCGTGATGACGCGACGCTAGAGCCAACCCTCGACGCGGTTCGGAATCGAATTGCGGGTCGCCAGCTCGACTGCGAGGTGCCGCTCGATTTGCAGGGAACCGATTTTCAGCGCGAGGTCTGGGATCAACTGTTGTCGATCCCGCCCGGAAAGACGCGATCCTACCTCGATGTGGCGCAAGCCATCAATCGCCCGAAAGCAACGCGCGCGGTGGCGCAGGCTTGTGGGGCGAATCCGGTCGCGGTGGTCGTTCCCTGTCATCGCGTCGTGATGAGCGATGGATCGATCGGCGGCTACAGTGGACTTCCCGGCGTGAAGAAGGCGCTTCTCGCGGCGGAAGGAGTAAAGGAGTTCGCGGAGGCGACCTCTACCTCGCCTTGAGCTTGCTCCGGAACGGCCGCTCCGGCGGGCCGATGTAGATCTGCCGCGGCCGAGCGATCTTCTGCTCCTTGTCGAGCAGCATCTCTTCCCACTGTGCCAGCCACCCGGGCATGCGGCCGATCGCGAACAGCACGGTGAAGAAGTCGGTCGGGAACGCCATCGACCGATAGATCAGGCCGGTGTAGAAATCGACGTTTGGATACAACTTGCGCGAGGTGAAGTAGTCGTCGGACAGCGCAATCCGCTCCAGCTCGAGCGCAATTTCCAGATCCTTGTCGACGCCAACGATCTTGAAGACTTCGTCGGCCAGTTTCTTCACGATCTTGGCGCGCGGGTCGTAGCTCTTGTATACGCGGTGGCCGAATCCCATCAGACGTCCGCCCTGCCCGCTTTTCACGCTCTCGATGAACGCGGGGACGTTCTTCACGCTGCCGATCTCGCTGATCATTCGCAGTACCTGCTCGTTGGCGCCGCAGTGGAGCGGACCGAACAGCGCAGCGACGCCCGCTGACACGGCGGAGAAGGGGTCTACGTGCGACGAGCCAACCGCGCGCACGGCGTTGGTCGAGCAATTCTGCTCGTGATCGGCGTGGAGGATGAAGAGTATCTCGAGCGCGCGCGTGAACACCGGGTTCGCCTCGTATTTCGACTCGCTCATGCGCGCCACCATCGACAGGAAGTTCTCGACGTACGAAAGGCGATTGTCCGGGTACACGAACGGAAGTCCCTTCACGTGGCGGTACGAGAACGCGGCGATCGTGGGCGTTTTTGCCAGCAGTCGGACGATCGAGATGTTCCGCTCGGTCGGGTCGAAGATGTTGCGCGCCGACGGATAAAACGCCGCCAGCCCGGCGACGGAGCTGTTGAGCATCGCCATCGGATGCGCGTCGTAGCGGAACCCCTCGAGGAATTTCCGCATGTTCTCGTGCACGTAGGTGTGGAACGTGATATCGTGCACGAACTGGTCGTACTCCTGCTGGTTGGGCAGCTCACCGTGTCTCAGCAGCCACGCAACCTCGAGAAATGTGGCATTTTCCGCGAGCTGCTCGATCGGGTATCCGCGATAGCGAAGAATTCCCTTGTCGCCGTCGATGAAGGTGATCGCGCTGCGACAGGAGGCTGTGTTGAGAAAGGCGGGATCGTAGCTCATTAGACCGGTATCACCGGGATCATCGGTCTTGATTTTCTTGAGGTCGACGGCACGGATGGCGCCTTCAGCCACCGGAATCGTGTACGTCCTGGTGGTACGATTATCCTTTATCTCGAGCGCGCTTCCAGCCTTGGCAGGAGCAGCGGCAGAAGGGGGCGATTTGGAGGAGTCTTTCTTGGGGGCGGCGGGTGCGGCACTCGTACCGGTCTTCGGCATCCTGATCTCCAGTTGATACCATCAAATTTAGCGCAACGGAGAGACCAATGGCATTTAGCAGGAGGGTAGCGGGCGTGATCGCGATGCCACCGCGCTCGCACTTTGTCCGCGGAATGGTGCACAATGCCGCGATTGCAACCGGCTTTATCGCTGCCGGATTGGCCATCGGAATGGCGGGCTACCATCGGCTCGGAGAAATGAGCTGGCTCGAAGCGTTCTACTACGCGTCGATGATCCTCGCGGGAGAGGGGCCGCCTGCAGATCCCCCGAACTCACGGGCGAAGGGCTGGCGCACCTGCATCTGTTCGCTGGCTTCTACGCGCTTTTCAGCGGCGTGACTTTCATACCCTGATGGGCGTACTGTTCGCCTCCGCGCTGCCGCTTTCTGCACCGGTTTCACCTGGAGATCACCGTGCCAGACGACGACGGTCACGGCTCCTGAAGCTCAGAGTCGCTTGACCCGCGTAACCTTCCACGTCCCTCCGGTGACCTGGCCCCCGGAGGCCGGAACGGTCCTGTACGTTCCCTCTATCGTGCTCCGGTCACGGAATGCGCCCTGAAATGTTGTGGTCACCTGACAGCCGCATTGCGGGTCGCGGTAGGGGTCCAGCGTTCCGACGACGTTGCTGCCTTCCTTGCGCACGAAGTGAATGGTGAGGACTTCGCGAGTGTTGGGTATCGAAGGATCGACCGGCGCATGATTGGCCGCGAACGAGGAATCGGCTCGCGGTAACATCACGACATTTCCGGAAGCGGCAAGTTCAGCCGCCCGAAGGGTGAACGCGATAGTCCCGTTCCGGCCGGTCTCATTGCTGCTGTAATTCCCCTGCCACTCTCCGACGAGCGGGTTCAGGTCGAAGTCGTTGGACGTCAGCTCAATCTCCGGCGGCCGAGACGCGCACCCCACAATCGCGAGAGTGGCGCCCGCAACGGCGACAACAAAGGTCAGGCGCTTCATCATTGCTCCGGGTTAGTTGGTTTCGACAATCCCCACCGGTTTCTGAAATCCCTTTCTCTCCATCGCTCCCCAATCTTTTCTTCCGCGCAGGAATTTCCACAGGCCGCGTAGTCGCCAGTAAACGGTCATCTGCCGGTAGCCCAGATTCTCCAGCATTGCCCACCAGAACAGCAGAGCGCGGTCGCGGAATGAATCGTAGCGGTGGAAGCTCACGTCCTCGAGGATGAGCGTGAATGCAGTGAGGGCGGTCCCGAGCCCGTACGCCGTCAGATAGAAGAGGCCGGCGAAGCTCCAGTCCACCACGTGAAAGGCGAGTCCCAGAGCGAGACTGATCAGCCCAGCGGCCTCGATCACGGGCGCCAGCAGCTCGACGAATACGTAATACGGAAAAACAAAAGCACCGGTTACTCCATACCGGGGATTGAACAACATCTTACGGTGCCGCCAGAGACAGTCAGCCAGTCCGCGATGCCAGCGATCACGTTGGCGTCCCAGTACCCTCATCGACTCGGGTACTTCAGTCCACGCCACCGGATCCGGAACGAAGGCTATCGTGCCGGGGCCATCCCGCTCGTAGGAAAGCCTCTTGAGCCTCAACACCAGCTCCATATCTTCCCCGACGGTGTCGTGGAGGTATCCGCCAGCGCTCAGCACCGATTCGCGTCTGAAAAGGCCAAACGCGCCGGAGATGATGATGTTGCCGCCCAGCCGGTTCCATCCGAGTCTTCCGAAGAGGAAAGCCCTGAGATACTCGACGACCTGCATGCCAGCGAGTGGATTGGTTGGAACGCGAGTTCTTACGACGCGTCCGAGCTTGACCTCCGATCCATTGACGACGCGAATCGTGCCGCCAGTCGCGACAACGTCAGTGGAATAGAGGAAGGGCCGGACCATCCGCTGTAGCCCGTCCGGCTCGATGAGTGTGTCCGCGTCCATCGCGCATACCAGCTCGCCTTGCGCAAAGCTGAGTCCGACGTTGAGAGCGTCGGCCTTGCCTCCGTTTTCCTTGTCGACGACTACGAGCGAGGGATAGCTCGCCGAACGGTATAGATCGCGCACCTGTTTCGTTTCGACGCGCCGCTGGTAGATCGTCTTCACCGGCACGAGATCGAATCGCTCCTTCAACACGTCTACAGTTCGGTCCTTAGACCCATCGTTGATTACAATCACCTCGAGGCTCGGATACTGGAGAGCGAGCAGCGCCCGAAGACTTACTTCGATCGTCGCCTCCTCGTTGAACGCCGGCGCGAGGATCGAGATTCGCGGCGACAGCGTCGAACTGAGGAGCAGGTGGCGGCTCTCGTCGGCGATCAGCAACATGTGGCGACGCATCTCGAGCAACGAGCTCACGAGAAGAACCAGGTACCAGCCGTTCACCGCGAGGAAGTAAACGAGCACGACGAACTGGCCCTTGATCAGGACCTGAGTCACGGCCGTCGTTAGAGATTCGCTCATCCCGCCGCCGTTGCTGCCGCTTCCGGAAGGTCGAGAACCTGCTGCGCCATATCGGATGCGAACCGATCGTCGCCTTTGATGGCGCGACGCAGGAATAGCGCGCCGGGCGCACCAAGCGCTCGCAGCGCGAGACCAGCCTCCCGCCTCACCTGCCAGCCCGAGTCGCGGAGGCACTCAGCGAGCTGCGAAGCCGATTGCCAATGCTGCATCCGCCCGAGGCCGTGTGCCGCCGCCGCGCGCACCCCTTCGTCAGGATCCTTCAACAGCGTGGCCAAACGATCAGCCGACGAAACATCGCCAACCGCGCCGAGGACATTGGTTGCCGCGATCCGAACGCCGACCTCTTCATTGGCGGACAGGCGATTCGCGGCCGGAAGAAATGTCGAGCTTCCAATTGCTCCGGCGACTCGCAGTCCGGATTCGGCTGGCAGTCCAGTGTGAGTCTCCAGAAACGCCGCCAGCGGCTCGGCGACGATGGTTCCCATTCGAAGCAGCGCGTCCTGAACCGCGAAGCGAGCCTGGGTTGCGGGGTCCGCCAGCATCTTCAACATCGTGGCGATGATCGATGGCGAAGGCTGCGTAGCCGCCCATTCGGCCGCTTGTGCCCGCACCGCGGCGTTCTGGTCGGACAACAGCTTCACGACTATCGGGTCGCCAACATCCATCCGGGACAATAGCCGCGCTCCGCGAAGCCGGCGCGTCCAAAGGCGGCTCTCGCACAGCTTTCGCGCGCGTTCGATCAGCGAGACTTCGTGCGCCACGAATCGCAGCCGTTCCTTTCCGCTACCGGTGAGATTGCGCGACGTCTCGAGGAACACCGTGACCTGGACATCCTGACGCAACTGACGCAGCAGCTCGATGTCTTCGAGGTTTATAGTTCCCCGCGTGACGAGACGTGCCAGCGACTCGCGCGCGGTCTCGGTCAGGCGCATCACCCGCCGATGGTTGAGAAATAACCAGAGTCCGTGGGTAAAGAAGACCGCCACTGCCAGTACGAGAAGCGCGATTTCGACGAGCATTACGGCGTCGAGAAGGTTCTGATTGACCATCAGCCGCTTTGTCTCAACACCATGCGGACTTTGTGCATCAGTACTGGGACGCTGAACGGTTTCGCGATGTGATCCGTCGCGCCAAGCTCCAGAGCCGCCAGAACATCGCGCTCTCCCGTGCGGGATGTCAGCATCACTACGCTGCTCGACCTCGTCACCTCCACCGCCTTCAGCCTGCGCAGAACATCTAGTCCGTTGAGCGCAGGAATATCGACGTCAAGCAGGATTACGGTAGCTTGCACCTCGGGCGTGCCACCCGTAAGCGCGGCGACCGCGGTTTCGCCGTCCGAGTAGGTGGCGACCCGGAGGTTCCGGCTTTCCATCGCGTGCCGCAACATCGCCACGAGTGCGACGTCGTCGTCCACAATTGCCACGTCAACGCGCCTAGTCAGTGGTCCGGCGATCTGCATTCCCGAGATGCCTACCCGATTTACGCCCACTTCTCTGACCTGGAGAAGGGCCTCCGCAGCCTTCTGCCTCAAGGCGGTAACCGTGTCCCCGTCGGTCTGATACTGGGCGACTCCGCCACTGCACTGAACCTTTACCGCCCGCCCATCGTCTGCGAGGAAGCTCTGTTCCGCAACCTTTTTGCAGATCTGGGTGAGCTTGATGGCCGCGTGCTCCTTCGAGCTTCCGTACATGCCGACGAGGAATTCTGCTCCGCCCCACCATCCCACGACATCTTCGCCGCGAAAGGATTTCGGGAGCAGCTCGCCGATGGCGCGCAGTACCCGGTCGCTTATGGATCGGCCATAGCTCTCGGCGAGACCGACAAAGGCATCCACCTCGAGTACAGCGATCGAGTACGGATCGGACTTTCTACGCGCCAGTCTCAGGAATCGATCGATGAGCTCAGTCGTTCTGCCCCCCGTCGGGAGGCCTGTCACGGGGTCTGTGTCTACGGGCACCCGCCGCGCCTTCACACCAGCGAGTCGGCTCTCGATGCGCATCGTCAGCTCCGCCGGTACGAACGGCTTTCCGACGTAGTCGTCCGCGCCCGCCGCAAAAACGCGACGCACGCTGTCGGGATCAGTGTGTCCCGTAAGAAACAACACCGGGATCTCGCTCCAGCGACGATCGCTTCTCACGACGCGACAAAGCTCGGTCCCGCTGATTCTCGGCATCTCGAGATCGAGCATGATCAGACTCGGCTTGATCTCGTCGAGCGCGCTCCAGAACTCGAAGGGATCATTGAGGGCTGTTACGATGATCTTCCGCCGAGCGAGCATCGTCGTCAGCGCGCGGGTTATCTGCGCATCGTCGTCGACGACGAGAATCTTTGCACCCACGATCGCCGAATCATCCGGCGCCTCTCCAGTACCGGCGAGTGACGAGCGCTGAGAACCATCGCTTGATGGCTGTGTTTCGGCCGGTGGCTGTGGGGTACCCTCGAGAGCCGTACGAAGGGCGAGGAGCTGCTCCGAAATCGCGACTCCGTCTACTCGCGTAATCGAATCACTCGAGAACTTTTCCGCGATCTCGCGCGCTATGCCCGCGCCCCGCTGAAATCCGAACTTCGCCGCGACGTCGGCCACGCCCATGGACGCGGCTTGCGCGGAGTTCTTCAGGTCGGGCGGCAGGTTGTCGTCGAGAAGCGCCATCGCGGCGTCATCGAGAGTGTCGATCTTGGCCAGCGTGGAGGCGCGGGCGCGATCCCAAGCGCCGGCAACGGCGGCGGCGATATTCTCGACGTGTGACGCCTGCGGGGCCAGAACTTCGGATTTGGACATCTTCGCCAGCTCGCGCAGCATCTCTTCGATGTCCACTGGCGAGAAAAAGAACCGATCCACGCTGATTTCCTTGAGCGCGTGGAGCGCCGCCTCGGCCTGCGCCATCGAGATGAGAAACGCGATCCGCACGGCGTCGCTCGCATCTCTCGCCCGCCGGGCCACGTAGATCGCATCTGCCGCGGGAAGCGTATCGCTCAGGATTACCAACTTGGCCTCGCCCTGCGAGGCGGCCCTGCCCATCTGCTGGGCATTCTCAAACTCGGTGACGGTCGCCCCGCGGATCCTCAGTCCGATTTCGCGAACGATTTCCGCGGGCAGCCCCGCCACCAGAACCCCGACCGCCCCCCCCTCGGCCACCTGCTACCCTCCGCTCATCCGCTCGTCTGCTTGGCGAGCGCAAGGACGGCATTCCACTCCGCCGCGCCCACCTTCTGGACTGATAATCTGCTTCCTTTCTGGAGCAGCGGCAGTCCCTCGAGCTCCGGTTTCCCTCGCATCTCGCTCAGAGGGATCGGTCGCGGCAATCTCTCGATTGCGTGGACGTCCACCATAGACCATGGCGACTCGCCGCTCTTGCTTCTCGGATCGTAATGCGGATCCTTGGGATCGAGCGCCGTGTGGTCGGGGTATCCTTCGCGCGTGATCTCGACGATTCCCACGATTCCCGGCTCGGTGCCGGAATGGTAGAAGAAGGCGAGGTCCCCCTTTTTCATCTCATCGCGCATGTAGTTCCGCGCCTGGAAGTTCCGCACACCATCCCAGTGTGTAGTGCGACCGGTGGAATTCCACAGATCGTCAAAGGAAAACGACTCGGGTTCCGACTTGAGCAGCCAGTAGTGCCGGTCCCTGTGTGCAGCCTGCGCGACCTTCGCCATTTCAGCTCACCGCCTGTTCGAGAAGTTGGCGCTAGTGGAACCTAACCAGCCAGTCACCGTAGATTGGGGTACATCATAACCATTACACCCGCGGGTTTTATCACCATGGATCGCTACAATTTGCGCTCGTCTCTCTGTTTGCTAACGCTCGTCGCGGCCTCCATGGGTGCTCAGACCCAGACCCCGCCGTCCTATCCTTCCGCCGCTCGCGGCAGCCAGGTCGATGTCTATCACGGCGTCAGCATCGCCGATCCGTACCGGTGGCTCGAGGATACCGTCTCACCGGAGACAAAAGCTTGGATCGAAGCCGAAAACAAACTATCGGACAGCTTCCTGGCGAGCATTCCCGAGCGACCAGCCATCAAGAACCGCCTGACGCAGATCTGGAATTTTGCGCGTTTTAGCGCCCCGTTCAAGGAAGGCGGGCGCTACTTCTATTTCGAGAATACCGGCCTCCAGAACCAGAGCGTGCTGTTCGTGCAGGATGGGAAGAACGCCCCGGCGCGGGTGCTGCTCGATCCCAACGTGCTCTCGCCAGATGGCACGGTGGCCCTATCCGGACAGGTTCCTTCGCATGACGGGCACTATCTCGCCTACAGCCTGTCGACGAGCGGATCCGACTGGAGGGAGCTGCACGTCCGCGACGTCAACAGCGCGCGCGATCTCCCCGACACCCTGAAATGGGTGAAGTTCTCCGGAATCTCCTGGACCCAGGACAACAAAGGCTTCTTCTATTGCCGGTATGACGAGCAGACGTCCGGCAACAAGATGACGAACGTCAACCGGAACCAGAAGGTCTACTACCATCGCGTCGGCCAGCCGCAATCGCGCGACGAGCTGATCTACGACAGGCCCGATCAGCCCGACTGGATTTTTTCCGCGAACGTCACCGAGGACGGGGAGTATCTGATCATCACCGTATCGCAGGGCACGGATGTTCGGACGCGCCTCTATTTCATCGATCTAAACAATGCCGGGAAGCCGGAGATAAACAATCCGGTGGTGCGGTTGATAGACAAGCTGGATGCGGAGTACGAGTTCGTGGGCAACAATCGCACGCTCTTCTACGTGCGGACGGACCGGAACGCGCCGCGCGGACGCATCATCGCGATCAGCATCGACAATCCGAGAGAGGAGCGCTGGAACACGATTGTCGGGGAGAGTAAAGACGCACTCGTGAGTGCGACGATGGCGGGCGAGGACCTCGTGGGAAATTATCTGGAGGACGCGCACTCCAGCATTCGTTTCTATAGCGGATCGCGTGACGCGCGGCGAGAGGTGCGTCCGCGCCAGCCGCAGCAGCAACAGCAGCGCAATCCGGGTGACGTTTACGATGACACGAGCACTGCCCCAATTGTGACAAGGGGACCGCAGGTGACTGGTGGAGGGTTCGTTCTGCGCGGCGAGCTGCCACTTCCGGGAATCGGCACAGTTGGGGAGATAAACGGCAAGCGGGATGACGACGAGCTGTTCTACAGCTTCACTTCGTTCCTGAATCCGACGACGATTTACCGCTACGATCTCAAGGCTCGGCGGAATGAGCTTTTCCGCGCGCCAAAAGTTGCGTTTGACCCCGGTAAGTACGAGACGCGCCAGGTTTTCTACACGAGCAAGGATGGAACCCGGGTGCCGATGTTCATCACCGCGAGGAAAGGGCTGGTGCTCGACGGCTCCAATCCAACGCTTCTTTATGCGTACGGTGGATTCAACATCTCCATGACACCGACGTTCTCGTCAGCGAATGCGGCGTGGCTGGAGATGGGCGGCATCTACGCGCAGGCAAATCTTCGTGGCGGGGGCGAGTACGGCAAGGAATGGCACGAGGGCGGCATGCTCGCGAAAAAGCAGAACGTGTTCGACGATTTCATCGCTGCGGCGGGGTACCTGATCAATCAGAAATACACGTCGATTCCGAAGCTGGCGATTCGCGGCGGGTCGAACGGCGGACTGCTGGTGGGAGCGGTGATGACGCAGCGGCCGGATCTTTTCGGCGCCACGCTGCCGGAAGTGGGAGTGATGGACATGCTTCGCTTCCAGAAGTTCACGATCGGCTGGGCCTGGACTTCCGACTACGGCTCGTCGGATGATCCGCAGCAGTTCAAGTTCCTGCGGGCGTATTCCCCGCTCCAGAACATCAAGCCCGGCACGTGCTATCCGCCAACGCTGGCGTTCACGGCCGATCACGACGACCGCGTGGTCCCGGGTCACACTTTTAAATTCGTCGCCACGCTTCAGGCGGCACAGGTGTGCCCGAATCCCATTCTGGTTCGGATCGAGACGAAGGCCGGGCACGGTGCTGGCAAACCAACGTCGAAGCAGATCGACGAAGCTGCCGATCGGTTCGCTTTTCTGGTGAGAGAGCTGCACATGAAGCCAGCATTGCAGTAGATGGAGACTTTCCTCGCGGCCGCAGACCTGTTGATCCAGGTACTTCGCACCGCGCTTCTGTCCATCGCGGTCGTATTCGGCGCGATCTGCGTCCTCGACTGGGCCGTTCGGACGAGAAAGATCAGCCCCTTTAACGTCATCGCGCGGTTTTGCCGCACGACGATCGATCCGTTCATCTCTCCGATTGAGAGAAGGGTCATTCGTGCGGGCGGGACGCCAGCGTCGGCGCCGCTATGGGCACTGGCGGCAGTGGTAATAGGTGGAATCCTGCTGCTGACGCTTCTCGATGTCATCCGGATCGAGGTCATCAGGTCCATCGTCGCCTCGCAGGAAGGGGCAGCGGGAATCTTCCACCTGCTGGTGAGCTGGACCTTCACGATCCTGAGGTTCGCGTTGATCGTGCGCGTGATCAGCTCGTGGCTGCCGATCTCGCCGTATTCGCCGTGGATCAGCTGGAGCTACGCTCTCAGCGAGCCAATCCTCGCGCCCCTCCGGCGCATCGTTCCCAGCTTTGGCGGACTGGACGTGACGCCGATCCTGGCTTACTTCCTTCTCAGCATCATCGAGTCCGTGCTGTTCAGATTGATGTGACCTTGAAAGAAACCACGAACTTATGACTACCGGCTGGGGGCTTTCGGCGGGCCGGTAGTCTTAAGTTGTTTTCTTGAACCCGTTGATTAAGGGCGGTACCAGAGTGGCGACAGTGATACTAGTGGGAGCGGACACCGCGCTCCTCGAGGGTCTCGCGCAGACTCTCCTTGGACTCGAGCACGATGTTCTGTTTGCGGCAACTGTTGGAGAAGCGGGCGCAATGGCGAGCGACAACGTCCCCGCGCTGACGGTCGTCTCCTCTGCCGCTCTGGAGGACGCTGGATTCGGCGCATCGCTCCCACTTAAGCTCGGTAGCGCACTGATAGTTTACGGTTCGTCTCACGACGACCAGCCCTTCCTTCCGACCAGGCTTCAACGCGCGACGCTCGCGCACCTCGTCCTTCCCCTCGAGCGACACAGACTCGTCGCGCTCATTCAATCGTTCGAAAGTCGATCACGCACCACGGGCCGATCGATGCACGAGCACATCCCCGACGACGTCCAGCCCGAAGTCTGACAGGCAGTCGGCTTGCCCGAAGGCTGTCCCTCCGCTACTATAGTGAAGGAGGGCACAACTGAATCCGTGGCGATTTAAGGCAACTTGCGGCCACGTTAAACAAATCGCTAAAGCGCTCGCCCGGCGCCTATGCGCGGGCTTTTTTTGCTTTGCGGCCTGCACGCGGTTCGCGGCCGCAAACGGGAGTAGATAAAAGGCTTAAATGAGCAAGACAAGCACACAATCACGATACCTGGACGAGCTCAGCCGTCGAGTGCTGATATACGACGGAGCGATGGGCACGAACATCCAGCGCTACAACCTCAGCGCCGAAGATTTCGGCGGTAAGGCGCTGGAGGGGTGCAACGACAATCTCGTTCTCACTCGTCCCGACGTGATCGCGGCGATCCACGAGTCGTTCCTCGAAGTCGGATGCGACGTCGTGGAAACGTGCACGTTCCAATCGACTCCACGCCGCCTCCGCGAATGGGGATTGGGCGACAAGGTCCGCGAGATCAACGTCACCGCCGCGAAGCTCGCGCGTGCGGCGGCGGACAAGTACTCCACGCCGGATCGGCCTCGTTTCGTGGCCGCGTCGATGGGCCCCACTGGAATGTTGCCCTCAAGCTCCGATCCCGTGCTGTCCAAAGTCAGCTACGAAGAGCTCGCCGACAACTTCTATGAGCAGGCCAAGTATCTCGTCGAGGGCGGTGTCGATCTCCTTCTGATCGAGACGTCGCAGGACATACTGGAAGTGAAGGCCGCCGTGGCCGGGATCGAGAGACTGTTCGCGGAGATCGGGCGCCGGCTCCCGATCCAGACACAGGTGACGCTCGACGTCAGCGGGCGCATGCTCCTCGGGACCGACATCGCCAGCGCGATGACGACGCTCGAGGCACTCAAGGTCGACGTCATTGGACTGAATTGCTCGACTGGTCCCGAGCATATGCGCGAACCGGTGAGATATCTCTCCGAGCACGCGACGTTGCCGCTCTCGGTGATCCCGAACGCCGGATTGCCGCTTAATACGGGCGTCGGTGAGGCCGTGTACCCGCTCGAGCCCGCTCCAATGGCGCAAGCGCTGTCCGAGTTCGTGAGGGATTTTGGAGTGCGCATCGTTGGCGGCTGCTGTGGAACGACGCCAGCCCACCTCTCGGCTATCGTCGCTGCGGTGCGCGACGCCGAGCGCGCGGCAAGGCCTGCTTCGAGATCCCAGCACGTTCCCCGCGTCAGCTCGGCAATGCGCGCCATCACACTGCACCAGGATCCGCCGCCTCTGCTCGTCGGCGAGCGTGTGAACTCGCAGGGATCCCGCAAGGTGAAGCGATTGCTGCTCGCCGACGACTACGAAGGCATTCTCGAAGTTGCCCGCGACCAGGTGGATTCCGGCGCGCACGTGCTCGACGTCTGCGTCGCACTTACCGAGCGCGCCGACGAAGCAGAGCAGATGTCGAAGGTGGTGAAACTGTTGTCGATGAGCGTGGAGACCCCGCTCGTCATCGACTCGACAGAGGCGAACGTCATAGAGGCCGCGCTCGAGCACATACCCGGCCGTGGAATCGTCAACTCCATCAACATGGAGAACGGGCGCAAGCGCATCGATGCAGTCGTACCGCTCGTGAAGAAACACGGTGCGGCCGTGATCGCGCTCACGATCGACGAGATCGGCATGGCAAAAACAAGAGAGAGAAAACTCGAAGTTGCCAGGAAGATCTACGACATAGTCGTGGGTGAGTACGGGCTCGCCCCGGAAGATCTCATCTACGATGCGCTCACGTTCACCCTGGCGACCGGCGACGCTGAGTGGATCGATTCCGGCAAGGAGACCGTCGAGGGAATTCGCCTGATCAAGCGGGAGCTGCCGGGCGTTTCCACGATTCTCGGCGTCTCGAACGTCAGCTTCGGGCTGACGCCTGAGGCGCGCGGCGTCCTCAATTCGGTGTTCCTGCACCATTGCGTCCAGGCAGGGCTCGACGCCGCCATCGTGAATCCGGCGCACATCCGACCCTACGCTGAGATCTCCTCGGCGGAGCGGGAGATGGCGGACGACCTCGTGTTCAACAAGCGCCCGGACGCGCTGCAGCACTTCATCGAGTACTTCGCCAATGTCGGGGGCTCCGGTGCTTCAGCCCAGGTCGAGAAGGAAGACCCGACCGCCGGCATGACGGCCGAGCAGAAAGTCCATTGGATGATTCTGCACCGGAAGAAGGAAGGCATCGAGGCCGAGTTGGATGCGGCTGGCGTCCGCGACAATCCTGTGCGGGTCCTGAACGAGATCCTGCTCCCGGCGATGAAGGAAGTCGGCGACAAGTTCGGCGCGGGCGAGCTGATTCTGCCGTTCGTTCTTCAGTCCGCTGAAGTCATGAAGAAAGCAGTGAAGCATCTCGAGCAGTTCCTCGAGAAGGCGGAGGGATACACGAAGGGAAAAGTCGTGCTGGCGACCGTGTACGGTGACGTGCATGACATCGGGAAATCGCTCGTCAACACCATCCTCTCCAACAACGGCTACACCGTCTTCGACCTCGGCAAGCAGGTTCCCGTCAACACGATCCTGGACAAGGCAGTCGAGGTAGGCGCTGACGCGATCGGCTTGAGCGCGTTGCTCGTGTCGACATCGAAGCAGATGCCGCTCTGCGTGCAGGAGCTGGATAAGAGGGGGATGCAGATTCCCGTGCTCATCGGCGGCGCCGCCATCAATCGCCGATTCGGGCGTCGCGCGCTCTTCGTTGAAGGTGAGCGCCCGTATGATTCGGGAGTCTTCTACTGCAAGGACGCGTTCGAGGGCCTGGAGACCATGGATGTTCTCCAGGATCCCAAGAAGCGCGCCTTGTTCGTCGTCAAGAACCTCGACGATGCGCGTAACGACGTCTTCCTGCGGACCTCGGTTGGAAAGGACATCGCCGTCGGCGACGCCGCCGGTGAGCGCAGCGACGTAGTCGCCAACAACCCGCTTCCGTCACCGCCGTTCTGGGGAACGAGGGTCATCCGCGAGGTGCCCATCGACGAAATCTTCGAGCTGCTCGATCTCGACGAGCTGTATCGGCTTCAGTGGGGCGCGCGAGGATCGGGAGAGCAATACCACTCGACGGTGAAGAAGGAATTCGAGCCGGTGCTCGAGCGTCTCAAGAAAGACGCGAAGAAGAAAGGCTGGATCAAGCCCCAGGTTGTCTACGGATATTTCCCTGCTCAATCGCAGGGGAACGACGTGATCGTCTACGATCCCGCCGCATACTCGAGCGATGGTGGATCGCTGCGAGAGATCGCGCGCTTCCATTTTCCGCGGATGGTGGGACGCGAGCGTCTCTGCCTCGCTGATTACATCAGAAGCGTCGACTCGGGCGACGTCGACGTCGTGCCGCTCCAAATCGTGACGGTGGGTAAGGAAGCGAGCGAGAGATTCGACGAGCTCCAATCGAAGAACGAGTACAGCGAAGCGTTCTACTCGCACGGGCTCTCCGTCGAAGCGGCCGAAGCGGTGGCTGAATGGTCGCATCGTCGCATCCAGAAGGAACTGGGCGTGCCGAGTGGCAAACGCTACTCGTGGGGCTACGGCGCTTGTCCGGATCTCGACGACCACGCAACTGTGTTCAAGCTGCTTCCCGCGAAGGAAGCCCTTGGCATGGATCTCACCGAAGCGTTTCAGCTTCTCCCGGAGCAGTCGACAGCCGCAATCGTGATCCATCACCCGGAAGCCAAGTACTACGCCGTGCGCGGTTCCGCATCGGGTGCTGCAACAGAAGCGGAGGTGGCAGTTGCCTGACAATCCGCTTATCGCCCGACTTCTCGACCCGCTGCAGGTCATCGTCTTCGATGGCGCGATGGGCACCCAGCTGTACAACAAGGGAGTGTTCATCAACCAGTGCTACGACGAGCTGAACCTGCGCGCGCCTGATATGGTGCGCGATGTCCACAAGGCGTACAGGAAGGCGGGAGCAGAGGTGCTTGAGACCAACACGTTTGGCGCCAACCGCATCAAGCTGGCTCAGTACGGGCTCCAGGGGCAGGTCGCGGAGATAAACCGCGCGGCGGCGAAGATCGCACGTGAGGTCGCGGAAGACGATCTCCTCGTTGCCGGCGCCGTTGGTCCGCTCGGCATTCGGCTCGAGCCATTCGGTCCCACCAGCCTTGATGAAGCGCGGGGCGTGTTCCGAGAGCAGCTTCAGGCACTCAGGGACGGCGGGTGTGATGTGTTCATTCTCGAGACATTTGCCGACGTTCACGAGATCGAGCAGGCGATACGCGCCGCTCATGAAGTGGATTCCACGATCCCCGTCATCGCGCAGATGACGATCGGCGCGGATTGCCACACGCCGTACGGGGTAACGGTCGAGGATCTTGCTCAGTCTTTGGACGCGTTTGGCGCCGATGTGATCGGCCTCAATTGCTCCGTGGGCCCGCAGATCATTCTCGACGCGATCGAAAAGATGGTACTGGTCTCGCGGCGCAAACTCAGTGCTCAACCGAACGCCGGCATGCCGCGCGACGTAAGTGGACGGAGCATGTACATGGCCAGCCCCGAGTACATGGCGACATACGCGCATCATCTCGTCCAGGCGGGAGCCAAGATCGTGGGCGGGTGCTGCGGAACCACGCCCGAACATATCGCCGCGATGGTCGAGGGTGTGCGTCCCCTGTCGCCGAGGCAACCCCGCGTTCCGGCGAGAGAGCGACGGCAGACTCAATCCGATCTCCCTCCGGAAGATCCGGGCGTTCAGCCAGTTCCACTGGCGGAGCGCTCGAAGTGGGGCGGCAAGATCGCGCGCGGTGAGTTCGTCACGTCGGTAGAGATCGTTCCGCCGCGCGGAGTCGACGCCACAAAAATGTTGCGTGACACAGCTGCACTCCGCGATGCTGGAGTCGATGCGGTCAACGTGCCCGATGGACCGCGCGCGCAGAGTCGGATGGGTGCGCTGCTCACGAGCGTGCTGATCGAGCAGCAAGTCGGGATCGAGACGGTCATTCATTACTGCTGCCGCGATCGCAACCTCCTCGGCATGCTGAGCGACCTCCTGGGAGCGGCAGCCGTCGGCCTTCGCAATCTTCTCCTCATCACCGGTGACCCGCCCAAGATGGGGCCCTATCCCAACGCGACGGCGGTATTCGACATCGATGCCATCGGTCTGACCAACCTGGTGAGCCAGCTGAATCACGGCCTGGATCCG
>CATPBN010000037.1 GCA_955652635.1 uncultured Gemmatimonadaceae bacterium | reverse complement strand
TATAAGACCAATGCCTACGACGCTCACGATCTCGACGTCATCATGCTCATTGCGCGACAGGCAGCGGTGGCAATCGAGAACGCCCGCCTGTTCGCAGCGCAGCGATACGAGCAGAAGCAGACCGAGGCGGCGACAGAGATCGCGAGGCTGGCGCTACGCTAGGTCTCGGCAGCCGAAGCGAGTCAGAGCATCCTCAAGATCCTTGACGAGGTCGTGCCGTCGAGCGGAAAAGCGATCGGTCTGGTGTCGCCGGACGGACAAACCATCACCTGCGTCGCCGCTTGCGGCACATGCGAACAGATGGAAGGAATAGTTGCACCGGTGGCGCGTAGCTCTGTCCGAGTCGCCTTGGCGAAAGAGGAACCGATATTCGTCGAGAACCTCCGCGAGAAGGCCCACAACCCAGATCGTGTTCCCGAAGAGCCCGCGATAACGATACCGCTGATCGCCAGCGACCGGCGCATGGGAGTCCTCGTCGTTACTTCGGAGACTCCACAGCTGCAGACGGGACCGCACGTTGATGCGCTTCTCCGCCTCGCGCCCGCTGTCGCGCTCGCAATGGACGTCCTGCGTCTCAGCGAGGATGAGCAGCGAATGCACGCGCGCGAACGAACCCTCGCTGCAGCACTCGCTACAATGGACCAGCCGGTGCTCATTCTCGGCGTCGATGCGAAAGTGCAGTACGCGAATGCCGCCGCGATCCGGGAATACGGGTACGACTCGTCGGAGATTACCGGCCTGTCGGTCGATGACTTCGTCGTCGCTTCGGCGCAGGTCCCCACGACCATTCCAGCAATTCCCCAGGATCAGACTCTCTGGACCGGCGAGCACACTCATCGCAGGAAGGATGGAACTGAGTTCCCGGCATCCGTCACCCTGAGCCACATCCGCAACGCGAGCGACGAGATCATCGGCCTGGTCATCAGCATTCGGAATCTCACGGAGGAGCGCAAAGTTGCGGACCACCTTGGCCGCACCGAGAAGCTCGCGGCCATCGGAGAGCTCGTCGCGGGTGTCGCGCACGAGCTCAATAATCCCCTCACCGGAATCTCGACGTTTGCGCAGTTGCTGCTCGAGGACAAGCTGGAGGGAGAGCAGCTCGAGTCGGTGAGCCTGATCAAGCGAGAGGCGGATCGCGCCATCGGAGTGATTCGCGATCTTCTTCTGTTCGCCCGGAAGACGGACGCACGCGATGTCACGGTGGATATCAACACGATTGTCCAGCACACAGTACGGCTTCGCGCCCTCGCATCGCGCTCGAGCGGCATCGAGGTCCACATGCAGCTGGACAAATCGGCTCCGAAGGTGCGCGGCGACGAGCAAAAGCTCCAGCAGGTTCTGCTGAATCTTCTCGTCAATGCCGAGTCGGCCCTGCGCGACGCAAAGGTCCGGCATCTCTCGGTTATTACTCGCAGCAAGAAAAGAGCAGTCGTCATCGTCGTGTCGGATACCGGACATGGGATGACTCCTTCCGTGAGCCAGCGCGTGTTCGAGCCATTCTTCACCACCAAGCCCCCCGGTGAAGGCACGGGATTGGGGCTCAGCGTGAGTTACGGAATCATCCAGGCGCACGGAGGAACGATCTCCGTGGAGAGCACTCCCGACGTAGGGACGACTTTCACCATTTCGCTCCCCCTCTACGACGAGGCCGCGAAATGACCCGAATCCTCATTGTCGACGATGAGGAAACCATCCGCCTTGCCCTTCGCAAGTTTCTCCGCTCGCGCGGTTATGAGGTGGAGATCGCGGGATCGGGTGACCAGGCTCTCCAGTTGCTCGACAAAGACTCCTTTGCGCTCATGCTTTGCGACGTGCGGATGCCCGGCATGACCGGCGTCCAGATCGTTCCGTTGGCGCGCGAACGAGATCAGGATCTCGCGATCATCATGCTGACAGCAGTGAACGATGCAGCCACGGCAACCGAAGTGCTCTCCTCCGGAGCGACCGACTATCTCATGAAGCCAGTGGAGCTTGCTGACCTGCAGCAGGCTGTCGATCGCGCGCTCCAGAAGAGACTCGAGCTCATAGAGATGCGTCGCCTCGACATGCTGATTCGCGAAGAAGTCGCGCTTCGCACCGCCGAGCTCGAGCAGGAAAAGGAATCCCTCCGCCTCATGTCGGTTAGCATCGCCGAGACCCTGATCAACGCAATGGAGGCGAAGGACGTCTATCTGCGCGGCCACTCGCAGCGAGTCGCTGAGCTCGCCGGCCAGATAGCCGAGGAGATGGATCTCGATGGAACGGTGTGCGAAGATCTGAAGGTCGCTGGCCGGCTTCACGACGTCGGCAAAATCGGAATTCGCGAGGCGATCCTGAACAAGCCTGACCGGCTGACGTCCGAGGAATTCGAGCACGTCAAGCAACACGTTCAGATCGGACTCGACATCCTGGCGCCGCTCTTCCACCTCAAAACGCCGTTGAACTACGTCGAGCACCACCACGAGCGCTGGGACGGAGCAGGATATCCTCGCGGCCTTTCCGGCGAAGGCATTCCCCTCGGCGCCAGAATTCTTTGCGCCGCCGACACATTCGACGCCCTGACTTCGAAGCGCGCCTATCGAGCTCCCATGACGCCTACTGCTGCCCTGGAGCACCTCAAGGTCGACATCGGAAAGCAGTTCGACCCGCGTGTTTATGACGCACTCGTCAGCGTCATAACCAGGCGATTGGGTGCCGGCTCCCCTTAGCCTGGCGGGCCTTCCGACGCGTGCTCCTTGACGTCACGTCAAGAGAGTCGTATTCGGTGTCGTGTGAGCGTGCATGGCAACGCGAGTGGGTACGAGGCACGCGTCGTGCAGCGGGCGAAATCAGAAAATTGACGCGCTAAGCAAAACGCGGTGCTGAACATTCTATGGGAGGACTCATGGCGAGCGGTGAATCAGTGGAGCCATTGCGTTTTGCGGACGATGACGACCCGGACGATCTCGGTGGTGGCTTCAGTCGCGGCAAGCGTTCCTACGACGACGACGAAGACGAGGATGGTGGCTGGGCGATCAATGAGGACCATAGCGACCGTCTGTGGGACAGCGCTGAAGACGCGGATGACGACGAGGAGGTTGACTCCGATGCTACGGTCGTAAGCGAAGGCGATGAGGGTGAGGACGAAGAAGAAGAGGAGGATCTCTTTGGTGGCGGCGCTCCGAGAGGCAGAAGGGGTCGTCCCAAGGGATCTGGCAAGCGGCAGGAGTCAACTCTTACCGGAGGCGGACTCGGCAGCGCGGGGATTGGCGGGTCGGCCAGCAGCGGGGGGTTCGGCAGCGTTGTTTCGGGAGCGGCCCCCGGCGGATCGAGTGCGGGGAGTAGCACCGGTGGCCCGGCTCGGAGCACCTTTGGCAGCCCGGCATCCCCCACTCGCAGCAGCGGTGGAATCGGACCAGCGGGTGGCTCAAGCTCGGCTGCCCGGTCCGTCAAGGCTGGCGGTACCGCGAAAAAGGCGGCCAAAAAGGCATCAAGGTCCTCAGGCGCTGGAAAGTCGGGGCGCAAGAAATCCGGCCTTAGCAACGCCAAATCGCGATCTAGCGGCCGGAAAGCTGGTGGAAAGAAGGGCGGACCCAGGAAAGGCGCGCGGAAATCGAGCCGCGGAGGCGCGGCGAAAAAGAGCTCCAAGGGCGGGGCTAAGTCCCGTGGGCGGAGCGGCGGAAGCCGAAAGCGCTCCAGTTCGAGGAGCCGCTCCCGGAGATAGTTCTTCCGCCCCCGTGCGCGGTGCCCGAGGCGCGGTTACTCTCAAGTGTAGCCGCGCTTTTTCTCGCGTACGACTATAGGCACGGCCGCGCTTTTTCTTGATGACCGAGTGAGGATTGATGCAGGAGAACGACGAAAAACCCGAAGGACCCTGGAAAAAGATCCTGTTATCCGGCGGAGCCCTCCTTGGCGCCGCCGCGGCCTACAACGCGTTTGCGCGAAAGGGTGTCGACAAGCTCGTCAACCTCATTGGTGGAGAGGAAGGAGGTTTCGAGTGGCGCGATAGGCGGGTCGCCTTCACCAGGCACGGCGAAGGCCCGCCGATCCTTCTCATTCACGGGATCCACCCGTCTGCCTGGTCGTACGAGTGGCGCAATAACGTCGACGCTCTCGCCCGCACCAACACCGTTTACACTATCGATTTGCTCGGCTTCGGCCGTTCGGATCGCCCTGCGATTCGTTATTCCGCGCGCCTCTATATCTCGCTCATCTCGGATTTCGTCAGTAGAGTAATCGACGAGCCCACTGTGCTCGTGGCTTCGTCGCTCTCGGGCGCATACGCGATAGTTCTGGCCGCACGCGATCCGCATCGTTTTCCAGCTGTCGCACTGATAGCGCCATCAGGGTTGGTTCGACAGAACGAGCCCGTCGGACTCGGTGGCGAAGCAGGCCGCTTCGCAGTCGAGACACCGATTGCCGGCACTGCGATGTTCAACGCGCTTGTGTCGCGTCCGAATCTGCGGCGCTATCTCAGAAATGCGTACTCCAACGACGCGCTTGTCACTCGCGAGCTGGTGGAGATCTATTACGCCGTGTCGCATCAGCGAGGTGCGCGTCACGCGCCCGCTGCGTTCCTTTCGGGGCATCTCAACATCGATGTCCGTCATGCGCTCCGACGTCTGAGCCAACCAGCGCTGCTCGTGTGGGGCGAACAGGGATCGATAGCGCCGGTCGAGGAATTCCGCGGATTTCGCGAGCTGAAACGCGATTTGGAAATCTCTGTTCTCTCTCCCGCGGGCGACCTTCCGCACGACGAGCGAGCGGAAGACTTTAATGTTATCCTATCCACATGGCTGAATCGCCTGTCGCTCTCCTCCGCGCCCACGCTAAACACGCTCCCTGGAACGCCCGCGGACTTGCCGCACACGCAACAGCACTTGTAGACGCAGCCGGCGTAAGACCGACCAATGCCTCGGCGCGCGCCGCGCCGAGCGCGCGCGCAGTTCGATTTTACGTCGCGAGCGGACTGCTCGACCGACCCGAGGGAACAGGCACCGGCGCAACCTATGGATATCGGCATCTGCTTCAGTTGCTGTCAATCAAGATTCGCCAGCGCGAAGGACAGAGCCTCGACACGATTCGCGGTGAGATGCGCGATGTGACTGGTGACGCGCTGGAGAGAAAGATTGCGCTATCGCTTGCTCCCGCGCTCGGCTCCGGGGCGGACGAAGCCGTCGCTCACGACGATGACATTGCACTCCGCTGGCACCGGCTCGCTGTCGCCGACGGCATCGAGCTCCACGTTCGCGAGGATTCGCCGGCGGCGCGTGAAGAAGCGGTGATTGCAATGCGTGAAGCGGTCCGCGCCGCTCTCGGCCGCGCGGACATTCGCTGAAATACTAAATCACGTAGCGCGCTGATCGCTCGCCCCGCAAATGCTCGAGGAGCGCTTTCTTCGCGGCCGCGACTTCCTCGGGCGAGAGCCAGTCCGCCACGGTGAAACGACGCCCTCTCGCTTCCACCGCGATCCCGACCCGTCCGCCGCGCATTACCAGCAATGCCCCCGAGCCACGAGGTCTCGACAGTGGGTCACGATCGACGAGCTCCAACGGCAGGTTGTAGACATTCGCGGGATCGCTCGCCGCCATCACCACAAAACTTGCCGACGTCTGATCCTCGCTCGCCGTCGTGCGAAGCCACTCCACAGCATCGGGCAACGCGAACTGTGCGCCGCCTAGTCCTTTTACGAAATAGCCGCGTCGTACCTCTCCACGAAACTCGAGGCGCTTGAGCTCGCGATAGATTGCCCGCCATGGAACCGGTGGCCGCTCGCGACGCCACCAATCCCGGGAGACAATTCCGTAGCGCGCGAGCCACTGTCGCGCTATTCGTTCTGCTCTTTCTTCTTCAGGAAGGTTCGGACCAAGAGTTCCGCGCCTGCGTACGAGTGACCAACGCCCGGTCCATCCGCTTGGCGCCGCACCCGGTCTGTCCGGACGCCTCCATCTGGGAAGTCGGCGCAGGCTGGGACGCCGTTGAACTATTCTGCGATTGGGAGATGGCGTGTAGTCGGCAGGAAGCCAGCTGGTTGGATCAGGACCCGTGCGCGGTACTATCGGTTTCCAGCGGCCGACTTCACGAAGAGCCTCAACCGTATCATTCGTAACCAGGCCCCATGCTACCAGCTCGCGGAGTGCTTCACGAATAGCCAGCATCGTGAGCCCGGTTGTGGTCTGTATGTCGCCGATGAATGACGCGCCTTCCTCCGTGATCATCGCCCGCACTGTTTCCGCGTTTTCGCTGAGCAGCGACTGCTCTTGATCGGGCAACCAGATCGCGCCAGTACCTCGCTCGAAGAAACGCACCCGGCCGAGTGGTATCGCGCCGGACTCGGGATCGTAGTTGCCCTCTCCTACCCAGACGGGCTCACCGGTCGCGCTGAAC
>CATPBN010000036.1 GCA_955652635.1 uncultured Gemmatimonadaceae bacterium | reverse complement strand
CCACCGCGCCCTCGTTCACGGCCCATCGCGTCTGCGCGGGGCATTCCTCGAATCTCCCGACATCAGAGCCGGGATGGCGTTGCTTCTTGCCGCCCTCTGTGCCGAAGGAACGAGCTTCATCAACAACGTCGGGCAGATCGAGCGCGGTTACGAGCGGATAGATGAGCGCCTCAACGCGCTCGGCGCTTCGATCACTCGCGTCGACGATCGCCGCCACTAAGCGTGAGTGATGTACGCAAGGAAGTAATCCCCGACTTCGAGAGTTGGGGGATTCGCGCATTCACGACCACCCGCGACGCCGGGACCTTCAGCCTGTCGAGCACGGAGCCGGTCAACGACGTGATGGCCCGCTGGACCTCCCTCGAGCGCGAGCTGTCGGATACAGCTCGCAGACTCGTATCGCTCAGGCAGGTTCACGGAACGCGGGTCCTCGTCCACCTTGGGGGCTGGGAGGGTTGGCTGCGCGCGGGCGAAGAGGCAGATGGACACATTGCGGCCGAGAAGGGAATAGCCCTCACGGTGGGAATAGCCGACTGCGTTCCGGTCTTTATCGCGCACCCCTCGGGCGTCGTCGCTCTCCTTCACTCGGGCTGGCGAGGGACCGCTGCGCGCATCACTACTGAGGCGATTGCGGCGCTCGCCCGGCAGGGAATTCCGCCCGACGAGCTCGCGATTCATCTGGGACCCGCGATCTGCGGGAGGTGTTACGAGGTGAGCATCGAGGTGCGTGAACAGCTGACCGGAGAGCCGGTGACACGGCCCGGCAAAGTCGATCTGAGGTCGCTGATCGCCGAGCACGCCACGGAGACGGGAGTACAAAAAATCACCGTCAGCTCGTTCTGCACGCGCTGCGACAACGAGCGCTTTTTCTCCCACCGAGCGGGCGACGCCGGTCGTCAGATCGCGGTCATCGCGGCTCAGGCTTAGTTCTGGGGCGCGGCGGGTTGACTCGTGTCAGCCACCTTTCTACATTGTATAGGGCGTTCAACTCGGCGGCCAACCGGAATGTGGGGATCCCCCCACATTTTTTTGTCCTCAGAATGGACCTCGAAGCTAGATGAACGGAGCGCTGGAAAACATTGTGGCGTCGGAAATTAAGCCACTTGGGCTAGAGCTTTTCGAGCTCAAGCTCGGCGGAAGCGATGGTCGGCCTGTGGTCGATGTTCGAGTCGAGCGTGAGGACGGACAAAAGGTGACGGTCGAAAATTGCGCCGCGGCATCGCGGGCAATCGAAGCGAAGCTGGATCAAGAGGATTTCGGCGGCAAGCGATACGTGCTGGAGGAGTCGTCTCCGGGTGTCGAGCGGCCCTTGAGGAATGCAAAAGACTGGCGTCGTTTCGTGGGCAGCAGTGTGGTAGTGACGACGAACGTGCCCGGCGATCCCGCCGGACGCAGAACGGACGAAGTTTCGATCGTGGGTGTCGAAGGAGATGCCGGCGAAGAGATCATAAGGGTGCAAGATGAGCGCGGCCACGAGCGGCGCTTTCCGCTCGCCGCGGTCGAGAAGGCGCGGTTGGCGTTTCACTGGAAAAGGTAGAGGCATAGGACATGGCGGCTTCAGTAGAAATTCTGACAGCGATCCGCGAGTTGACCAACTCGAAGCAGATCGATCGAGCCGAATTGCATGGGCTTCTCCAGGACGGCATCAACGCTGCCCTCGCCAAGAAGCACGGGCCCACGGTGCAGGCTGAAGTCGAGATCGACGAGAACAAGGGCGCAATTCGCATTGTTCTGCTCAAGACTGTTGTCGAGGAAGTGACCGACCCTGCGAGCCAGATCTCGCTCGAGGAGGCTCGCTTCGAGGACGCTGAGTTTCAGGTCGGCGACCAGATGGAGATTCCGGTCGATTTCGCCGAGTTCGGCAGAACCGCCGTGCAGGCCGCCAAGCAGCGAATCATCCAGCGCGTGAGGGAAGGCGAGCGGTCCAAGATCCGCGACGAGTTCTCCAGCAGAGTCGGCGACCTGCTCTCGGGAGAAGTCCAGCAGATCGAGCGCGGCAAGCTGGTGATCATGCTCAACAAGTTCCGCGAGGCGGAAGCGATCATTCCTTACCGCGAGCAGAACCATCGCGAGCACTTCCATCAGGGGGATCCGATCCGCGCCGTGCTCAAGCGCGTCGAGGAGACTCCAAAGGGACCGCGTCTCGTGCTGAGTCGCGCCGACGCCCTGTTCGTGAAAGCGCTGTTCAAGCTCGAGGTGCCGGAGATTCAGCAGAACCTGGTAGAGATTCGCGCCAGCGCGCGAGAGGTCGGAAGCCGCACCAAAATCGCCGTGGTTTCGCGCGACGACTCGGTCGATCCAGTAGGCGCTTGCGTAGGTCTCAAGGGCTCGCGAGTGCAGGCGGTCGTGAACGAGCTGGGAGGAGAACGGATCGACATCGTTCCGTGGTCCGCAGATCCCGAGCGGTTCGCCAAGCTCGCGCTCGCCCCCGCGCGGGTCGCGCGCGTGTTCAGCGACCCGGCGACGAAAACGATTCAGGCGATCGTGGACGAAGACCAGCTGTCATTGGCGATCGGCCGCAATGGCCAGAATGTCCGCCTCGCGTCCGAGTTGACGGAATGGAAGATCGAGCTTTACTCGAGTCGTGAGTGGATGGAGCGCGGCTCGGATCAACCGATTTTCGCTCCGCTTCCAACGGACGAGCCCGTGTCGGGCGTGAATCCGCGGCTGGCCGACATCGAGGGCATGCAACCGGCGACGGTCGCTGTCCTTGAGGAGGCTGGCTATCGCACTCTCGACGACATCATCGATCTGGAGCGCGAGGATTTCCTGCGTCTTCCGGGGATCGCGCCCGAGGAAGCAGATCGGCTGATGGCGATCATCAACGAGCTGACCACTGACGAGACACCTGAGACAGGTGAGCAGGCCGTGGCGGTCACGGCGGCTGATGCCGAGGCGAGCAGCGAGATGGCGTCGGAAGGCGGAAACCCGGCCGCGGAAGCGGGCCCGGAAGGTACGAAAACGGAGTAAGGAGATGGAACCCGGCGAGACGCGCAAGCTCCTTGGCCTCATCGGCCTCGGGGTCCGCGGACGCGGTGCGATAGTGGGTGTTCAGCAGGTTCGGGAGGCGGCACGGCGCGGCAAGTTGCAACTCGCTATTGCGGCGCCAGACGCTTCGATTAACAGTTTGAATAAAGTGTTGCCGTTGCTGAAGGCCCGCGGAATTCTGGTTCTTGCGGGACCGTCGGCAATTGAGCTGGGATCGGCCGCCGGGCGCGAGTCGACGGCAGTGATAGGAATTGTAGACAGAGGTCTGGCAAAGGGGATTCGGGCGCTCAGCTCGACGCCGATGCCGGACCGGCGTAAGGAGGAGTTGGGTTGAGCAAGCTTAGAGTACACGACCTGGCAGGGGAATTCGGGGTTCCAAGCGACGAAGTGATGACGCTCCTTCGCCAGATGGACGTTCCCGTTCGTAGCCACCTCAGTCCGCTCAGTGACGACCAGGTCGCCCGCATTCGCGCCCGCTGGGAGCGCGAGAAGCGCGCGCGCGTCGCAGCACCTCCAGCCGCGACTCGTCGGCGCCGTGGAACTGCTGCTGCCGCTCCAGCTCCGGAGGCGAAGCCCGAGCCCGCCGCTGCGCCGGAAGGTCCTGCGCGCCGCCGCCGTCGTGCTG
>CATPBN010000035.1 GCA_955652635.1 uncultured Gemmatimonadaceae bacterium | reverse complement strand
TCCTGAAGGAGAGGGTGACGCCGGCCATTACCGGCACCATGTCTCCCAGGTGCGAGATCTGCCCGATGAATCCGCGCACCAGGTCACCGTAATGGATGTTGAGCTCTCGGCCACGAGTCGGTGAATCGCCTTTCGCCATGTATTGCTTGATTATCTCATTGGGCTTGGCGCCCTGGACCAGCATCGAGCCAAGGTTCCGGATGAGCGGCGAAAGCACATCACCCTTCGATCGGTCGAGCGCATAGGCGCTGCCCACCGCGTCGGCTTCCTGACCGAGGGAGCGGAAAAGACCGCCGACTACCTTCGTCTGGCGATAGAGGTTGACCAGGCGCTCCTCGAGCGAGCGCGTGAGCCGCATGTAGTAGTACAGCTCGAGCTTCTGTTCCCGCGACAGCGATCCGTCTCCAGCCGAGCGGAGCGAATCAGGTCGCGCGTTCGCGAGCCTAGATGCGGCGGTACTCGACCGCGCCATCCTAGTACGCCGCTTCGATGCGGTGGCGCGGATCGCCCGCCTTGTGCAGCCCCACGAAGAATTTCTTGGCGTTCCGGTCGAGACGACTCTCGCCCGTCTGGTCGGTGGCGATCTCGACGAAGGTGTAGTGGCCGCCTTCCTTGCGCACACTCAATTGCAGCTTGCCCAAGTCTCCCTCGAACATCCGCGACCGCGCAGTGTGGCCCGCGCGCTCCATCCCGATTTCCGGAAAGAATTCATCCGCAATTCGCAGCACTTCCACCGGCGTAAGCTGTGTTCGGAAAAAATGACGCATACGAGCGCTACGTACCTGGTTCCGAAGCAGGATGGATGGTCTGGGTCCAGTCAACGCGCTCGAGCGGCATCTGGGGATTCTTCTCGCGCCGGAACTGGAGCGCCGCCTGCCAGTCCCCGGTGGTCGCGAAGAACATGCGCCCGGAGTACGTGCCGAGCTCCTTCTCCTTCTTGAGTCCGTCGCTCGTGTTCGCGCGGTCAGCGCTCGTGGCGAAGATTCGTCCTTCGCCGGTCTCGATCGGTTGACCGGTCTTCTTGTCCTGCACGACTATTCGATAGGCAACGGGCTCCAGCGCGCGCGGCGGCATCGGGTCCGTAACAATGTGGAAAGCGTAGCTATCGGACCAGAGCCGGAGCTCTCTGGCCTTGGGATTCGGACCGCAGCTCGCGAGAGCTGCGGCTGTCAGCGCCAACAACGCGAGGCGGCGAAGCATCAGGCGTAGTACTCCAGGCCGAGGTGGGTAATCTGGTCTTCACCCATCAGATGGCGAAGCGTGTTCTTGAGCTTCGTCTGCTGGATGAACAGGTCGTGCTCGGGCTGCAATCCCGGCGCGGCCATCGGACTCTTGTAGTAGAAGGAGAGCCATTCCTGGATTCCCTTCATACCGGCGCGGTGCGCAAAGTCGGAGAACAGTGCCAAGTCGAGCACGATCGGCGCGGCGAGAATCGAGTCCCTGCAGAGGAAGTTGATCTTGATCTGCATCGGGTAGTTCATCCACCCGATGATGTCGATGTTGTCCCAGCCTTCCTTGTTGTCTCCCCGCGGCGGGTAGTAGTTGATTCGCACGACGTGGGTGAAATCCTTGTAAAGATCCGGATAGACCTCGGGCTGAAGAATCGTATGCAGGACGCTCAGCTTGGATTCTTCCTTCGTCTTGAACGACTGAGGGTCATCGAGAACTTCGCCATCGCGGTTGCCAAGGATGTTCGTGGAATACCACCCGGCGAGGCCGAGCATGCGCGCCTTGAGTCCAGGAGCGATGATCGTTTTCATCCATGTCTGTCCCGTCTTGAAGTCCTTTCCGGAAATCGGGACGCCGCGATCCTGCGCGAGTTTGAGCAGGGCGGGCGTGTCGACGCAGAGGTTGGGGGCGCCGTTCGCGAACGGAATGCCTTCCATGATCGCCGCGTAGGCGTAGAGCATCGACGGGGCGATGGCATCGTCGTTCTTCTCCATCGCCTTCTCGAACTGCTCGATCGTCGCGTGCTGCGGACCGGCCTTGATGTAAATCTCGGTCGAAGCGCACCAGACGATCACGAGGCGATCGCATTTGTTCTTCGCCTTGAAGTCGCGCATGTCCTGGCGCAGCTGCTCCGCCAGATCGCGCTTGGTTTTCCCCTTCTTGACGTTGGTGCCGTGGATGCGCGTCACGTACCTGTTGTCGAACACCGCCGGCATCGGCTTGATCTTTCGGAGAAAATCGGCGATGGGCTCGATGTCGCGCTCGTCAAGCACTCCCGCCTTCCTGGCAGCCGTGAGCGCGTCGTCGGGAATCGGATCCCAGGCGCCGAAGACGAGATCGTCCAGTTTGGCGAGCGGAACGAGATCCTTGATGAGCGGAGCGCGCTTCTCGGTCCTCTTCCCGAGGCGGATGGTCGCCATCTGCGTCAGCGAGCCTATCGGCTTGGAACGACCGCGTCGAATGCTCTCGACGCCAGCCATGAATGTTGTGGCGACCGCGCCGAGGCCCGGCGTCAGTATGCCAAGACGGCCGGTTGCCGGCGCTATGGACTTCGGGGCGGGACTGGAAGACGATCTGCCCAATTTGTATCTCCGTTTTCGTTATTAGGATTGTGCCCGACGTGGCGCTGGCACTGCCGCCTTCGGCGGAGAGGCTGGATCACTCACCACCCGGATCGGTCTCGATTCGATGTTCTTGGTAAAGCGATAGACGAACGCGATCCGCTGCACTGCTGTGATCCAGGCGGTCACACTGAGAAGAATAATAATCCCCATCAACACCCACCCGTTCCAGAAAAGCCCGAACAGTGCCTGCGGTGCCGAGAGGAGGACTATGCGCTCGGGACGCTGCATCACGCCGACTTTGGCGTCGATGCCGAGCGATTCCGCCCGCGCGCGCGTGTACGAGACGAGAAACGTTCCGATGATTCCCGCCAGGCAGACAACGACCATGTAGATGTTGTGGTGAACCGGGCTCGTCATGTAAAACACCGTGAGCCCGGCCATCAGCGCGCCGTCGGCGACGCGGTCGAGCGTAGAGTCGTAGAACGCGCCAAAAACCGTCGACCTTCCGGTTTTTCTGGCCACTTGTCCATCGATTACGTCGAAGACCGCGGTGACGGACATGAGCCACCCCGCCGTCATGATGTGGCCAAAGGCGTAAACCACGCCGGCCGCAATCGTCAGTAATGTCCCGACGGTTGTAATCGTGTTCGGGCTCACGTTGTGACGCGCGAGAAGCCCCACCGCCGGATCCAGCACCCGCAGGAACCCTTTTTTTACGTAATCGGTGGGTGTTGGCATTCAGCAGGGGCCGGCGGTAAGCGGGAATCGGCCGACGTGCCGGCTC
>CATPBN010000034.1 GCA_955652635.1 uncultured Gemmatimonadaceae bacterium | reverse complement strand
GCACGAACGGGCCGCACTGATCACCGAGGTGTCGTGGCCCTCGATCAGATAGCGGATCCGCTGTCCGATGATCCAGTCATCCCCGGGAACCGCGTTGCCCGCCCTCTCGAGATCACGCAGGAGCTCGGCGCGCGCGCGACGGATGTCGTTTCCCTCATCGGGGACGACGTAGTCGCGGGAGTTCGGATGCCACTCGCAGAATCGTCCGACGATGACGCAACGATCTGGCGGCCCAGCGGAGAATCTGGGCAGCATGTGCCGGCGCCGGCTCTCGAACCGGGCCTGGAGATCACGCGCGTGGTGAGAGATCTCGCTCGAATCGGCGAGCGCCTGCCGGCTCTGGAGCGACGTCTCCTGGAGCCTGCTCTGTGCCGACGAATTGTGAGGCAAGGTCGCGATCAACGCGAGCGTCACCACGAGCGCGACCACGAGCTGGCCAAGCGGTTTGTTGCCCACGATGAATAGTTACAAAAGGAGGCGGAGTCCGCTACTCCGTTCCTCAGACTTTGCTACTGGACGTCTGCTGCGCGCTGTTCCGCAGCTGCCGTGCGCCGGGCAAGCTGGAGCCGCCAGATGAATAGCGCGTAGAGGATGAGCGCCACCGGAATCCTCAGCTGGCCCTCCTTGAACTCGAATATCCAGCGCATCACGTCGAATACCAGGGAGTAGACCGACAGCCAGAACGCCGCAGTGAGAAGCGTGCGCTTGCCCATGACGATGCCGATGCAGACGAGGGCGAGCACGAAGCCGACGATCTGCTCGATCCACCACAAACGCGTCTGATCCCGGAGAGCGAATCGGTCGATGGGAATCGTCATGGCGTAAATCCAGCCGCCGATGGTCAGCACGATGATCGCCAGGGCGACCACGGTCCGGAAAGCATCGCGCGGCAGAAGGAATGTTGAATGCTGCTCGGAGACTGGCGGAAGCGGATTAGTCATGGAGGCACGGATTGAAATGGACGGGCAGCCAAGAAGCGGATTCCATGCCAGAGCTTATTATTTGGGGATGAGACGCGGTTGGCTGTCCAGAAACATCCCTCGAGTCGCCATCGCCCTCTGTTCAGCTTTCGCGGGTCGAGCCATTCATGCTCAAACCGACGAGATCCAGGTTTACACTGGCAGTCTCGAGGCACCGCGAAAATTCAATCTTACGATTCACGCGAACTACACCCCGGACGGGCGGACGGCTGCGGCAATTCCCGGAGGCGTGGTACCGCAAGGCTCGGCCAACGGCGCGCTCGAGTGGGCGTACGGTGTCAGCGACTGGTTCGAGGCAGGCGCGTATTTCCCGGTCTTCACATTCACTCGGAGCGGCAAGTTGGTATTGGACGGCGCCAAGGTGCGTGCGCTCTTCGCCGTGCCACAGGCGGACTCACGCCGTTTCTTTTACGGCGTCAACTTTGAGCTTAGTCGCAATTCCCGGGTCTGGGATCAGTCTCGCTATGGAGGTGAGATCCGACCGATAGTCGGGTTCCGATCCGGTCCGTGGGATTTCATCGCGAACCCGATTCTCGATACATCGTTCAACGGTTTATCCCATCTCGATGTCGCGCCAGCGACGCGCGTGGCCTACAACGGCGGCCGCGACTGGGCGGGAGCTGTCGAGTACTACGGCGATTTCGGAGAGCTCCAGCATTTCGCTGAGGGGGAGCGCACCATCTTCGCTGTGGCTGATCACACTGGCGGATTTCTGGACGCAGAGGCCGGGATCGGATTCGGCTTTACGAGTGCTTCGGACAAAGTCGTGCTCAAGACGATTCTGTCGCACAGCTTCTGACTCGGCCGATCCTCCCCCGTTGACTATGGGCCCGAGAAGCCGATCCGAACTCCGCCAGGCGCGCGTACGACTGCGATGGTCACACCCGGCATAATGGGCGTCGGCGGAACCATCGCCTCAGCGCCTTCCCTCAGCGCTAATTCGAACGAAGCCCGCGTGTCCGCGACGTGAACGGTGAAGCTGCTGCCCGGTGTCTCGGAGGGATTTGTCGGACGAATTCCCCCGCCACCCTCGTCGGAGTACGCAAACAGCATGTACTCGCCGCCGTCTGGCATAGGAACGCTCGGTTTGAACGTCCAGCCGAGAACCTTGGCGCACCAGGCCTTCGTTGCCGTCGGGTTGGCGCTCGCGAGCTCGGTATGCGTGATCCAGCCATAAAGCCCACGAGTTGGCACATGGCTCTTAGTGGAAGCGGTAGAAGACTTCCGTCGAGTCCGCTTCGTCGCTGTTTTTTTCACTGGTCGTCGCGTCTTCTTCTTCATTTGGCTTTCCCCTTCTTCTGTGCTAACTCGGCGATGCGTGCCTTCACGAGTCGTTTCACAAGACCTGATGGTAGCGGCTTGGTCAGCGGAAATCGAACCGTTCCCTTCGAGATCTCGTATCCCGCGAGCTCGGCCTTATTTGCGCGCTTCACGGGCGCAGTCATCGGATAGAGGCTTGTATGGTGTTTCCAAGCTGCGTACCAGACAAGCACTCGTCCATTGAGTCTGAAGGCGGGAATTCCGTAGCTGATAACCTCTGTGGTGCCGGGGACCGTCGCGCGGATGGCTTCGCGCATCTGCTTGAGGGCCCTGCGGCCATCGGGCGGCAACGATGCGAAGTAGGCTCGCACGCTTGACCCCTCCCGCTTCGCGTTCTTCCTTGAAGACGATTTGGACTTCATCTCACTGCCGCGCGTAGACGCGCACGTAGTCGACTAGCATCGTCGCCGGGAAGATCGCGTCCGACTGCGGGTCTCCGTCGAAGTGCCCACCGACCGCAAGATTGAGCATCAGGAAGAACGGTTGATCGAGTATCGATTTACCATACTGCTCGATTGCGTCGCGTGTGACCACGTAGTGGAGGGTACCGTCGACAAAGAACTGTACGGAGAGCGAATCCCATTCAACCGCAAACGTATGGAAGTCGTCCGACAGGACACCGCTCGCGAGAGTATTCGCGTGGGCGAACGGCGTCTGTCCTGAGTAGCCCGGACCGTGCACGGCAGAGCTCGTCGTGCTCGGCTGGCTCCCCTTGTTCTCCATGATGTCGAGCTCTCCACAGTCCGGCCACCGGACCAAGGGAGACGTGTGTCCCAGCATCCAGAATGCCGGCCAAAGCCCCTGTCCGGCGGGAAGCTTGATACGTGCTTCCACTCTGCCGGGGGCCGCCAGCATTTTGCGTCGAGTGGTGATTCTCGCCGACGTGTACAGGCATGGACCGTAGCTGCAGGTAAGGCCGGCCGGAGCGCGCCGAGCAACGATCATCAGCTGTCCGTGCCCGTTGAGCGCGATGTTTTCGGGTGCGTCGGTATAGTACTCCTTCTCATTGTTGCCCCAGCCGCAGATGCCCTGTTGGCACCCGTCGGCCGTTTCGTAACTCCATTTCGTGCTGTCGATAGGTGCGCCAGCCGCCCCGTCGAACTCATCGCTCCAGACTTGAACCCACGTAGTCGTTGGAAGGGTCGGCGTAGCCGGAGGGGTCGACACGATTGACGCCGTGCTGCACGCGTACACGAGTGGAGCGGAAACGGCGAGCGCCCACGTGAGAGGCGTTCCACGGATGCGCATCACGACCGTGACGAGCGCCAAAGCAAGCGGCAAGCCCAGAGGCAGAGAGCCGCTGCGGCAACGGTGATGAGAACCCAGGGGAGCTGCGTCATCAGATGCGGACCTTCCTCGATCGCACGCCAAATATGCGCGAGCGTCAGCAGACCAAAAACCGCCCCAGTGGTGATGACGTAAGCCTTCATTGATGGGCCCCTTTTATCGCCTTCGCGAATTTGAGATGTGTTACCTGTGGTGCAGCGACGACTCGTATGAGCTCGAGCCCGCGCAGATCGTCGCCGACGCCGTCGAAAAGTCTCTCGCCGCTGCCGAGGAGCCTAGGGACGAGACTGATCTCCATCTCGTCCACGAGACCGGCAATGAGGTACTGTTGCGCAGCCCTCGCTCCTCCGGCGAGCGATACATCCTTGCCGCCCGCAGCTCGGCGCGCCTGTTCGAGCGCTGCCTCGATGCCGTTCGTGACGAAAGTGAAAGTCGTTCCGCCCTCGAGCTTGAGCGGCTCGCGCTTGTGATGGGTGAGCACGAACACGGGATGATGGAACGGAGGGTTGATTCCCCACCAACCGGTCCACGGTTTCGTCGGATCCCAGCGGCCAGGGTGACCACCGAACATGTTGCGCCCCATCACTGTGGCGCCGATGTTCGCAAGCGACTCCTCGACGACTCGCGTGCTCTCATTGATCTCGCCACCATCGAGTTCGTGGGCCTCGCGAAAAATCGCGAGCGCAAAAGCCCACTCGTGCAGCCGCATGCCGCCAATTCCTAGCGGATTTTCCACACTCTGGCTGGGGCCGGCGACGAATCCGTCGAGCGACATTGAGATCTTCAAACGCAGTTTGGACACGCCCTATCTTAGCGTGCACTGACGGCGTAAAGGAAGCGTGCGTAGCCGATCTCGGCGGCGTTTTTTGTGAGCTCCACATTGACCCAAGCTACGACGTCACCGAACGGACGGTCTTGGAAAGGCCATCGCGTTCGTTGTGTCGATCGCAGGTCGTCGTCCGATAGCCGCCCGAGTGCCGTTCGCCACTCTCCCTGTAGGCGGCCGAGCAACTCACGCACGGCGTCGGCATTGCCGGGCCATACCACGTTCTCGCGTGAGACAGTTCCGTCGCCGAACGAGTGGTTGAGAACCATCGACCACCAGAAGCCCATGTGCCACGTGAGCCACGCGATGCTAGGCGGACCGAGGTCGTATCCCTCGTGATCCGGCCAATCCGGGCGCCACGTTCCATCATGGATTTGATGAACGTGCAGCCCATCATGTGCAGGGCGCCACAAGCACTCCTCGGTGGCAAGCTCAGTGAGGTGGATGCTGGTGAGCTTCCACGCCGTTTCGAACTGCCGGATCAAGTAGCCACGAGCTTCGTCG
>CATPBN010000033.1 GCA_955652635.1 uncultured Gemmatimonadaceae bacterium | reverse complement strand
GCCGGGGACAGTCCTTCGACCGAATCGACGTCCGGCTTTTCCATGCGCTCGAGGAATTGCCTTGCATAGGACGAGAGTGATTCGACGTAGCGGCGCTGGCCCTCGGCGTAAATCGTGTCGAACGCCAGCGAGGACTTTCCCGATCCCGACGGACCGGTGACGACCGTCACCGTTCGTCTCGGTATCTCGAGGTCGAACCCTTTGAGATTGTGCTGTCTGGCGCCCCGGACGACGATGCTCTGTTTCACATCCGAAATCTAAACTCGGCACCGAATATACGCCGAATTTCCCACTGAGAACCCTGCTACAATCGCCTCACGAGCCTTCCCAACAGGAGGAGGACGATTGCGCCCACGGTAGCAATGCCTATGGAGCGGAAGTCAAACTCACCGGCGGGGATCTTTCCCCATCCGAAGAATCGGGTGCCCAGCCAGCCACCGATGAAGGCGCCGACGATTCCGAGAAGTATGGTGATGATGCAACCGGAAGGGTCCCGCCCTGGTACCAGAAACTTCGCCAATGTCCCGGCGACGAGTCCGAGAAGAATCCAGTAAAGCCAGAGCGGCAAACCCTTTACCTGCGTGAAGCGGGTGCTGCCTTACGGAACGCGCGGCGCGCCACGGTTTCTGGTCGCCATCCGATAGATCCACAGGAAGATGAGCGCACCGATGACAGAGAGAATTATGCTCTGGATTGAAAATCCATTCAGTCCCACGCCCGTCAGCATGTTTCCGAGGAAGCCACCAATGAACGCACCGATGATGCCGATAATCATGGTAACGATGATGCCGCCGGGATCATTGCCCGGCATGATGGCCTTGGCGATCGCGCCCGCGATCAGACCAAGAACGATCCATGCGAGAATTCCCATCTTCCCTCCAGTAAGGTTTTGCGTCAGCAAACAGGATGGAACACCGGTGCCACGCACAGGTGCAACCCGCGTACCATAGGTCATCTGGATGTGGCGTCACACTTGGAACCCGGCTAGGATACGGCTGAATGACTGCCCCCGCAACCCAGCCACACGAAGACGACATTCTCGGCAAAGCTTACGACCGTAAGCTGATGCGCCGTCTGCTGGTCTACACTCGACCGTACCGCGCATTGATGTATGGTGCGTTTGCTCTGCTCTGCGTCGAGGGCGCGCTCCAGGTGGTCGGTCCGCTCCTCACCCGGCGCGTGATCGACATCGCGGTGCCAACGCACAACATGCGAATCGTGATCATTTCGACCACGCTGTTCTTCCTGGCGCTGCTGACCGAGTTCGTCATGTCCTACGGTCAGACGTGGCTCACCAGTTTGCTTGGCCAGCGCGTGATGCGTGATCTGCGGATGGAGATCTTCGAGCATCTCCAGCGGCTGTCGGTTTCCTACTTCGACAGAAACCCGGCCGGCAGACTAATCACTCGCGTGACATCAGACGTGGAAACCCTCAACGAGCTATTCACATCGGGCGTCGTCGCCGGACTCGGCGATCTGTTCACGCTGATCGCGATCAGCGTCGCGATGCTCATCATGGACTGGCGCCTCGCCATCGCATCGTTCGCCGTAATCCCTTTCGTGGTCATGGTGTCGGGACTGTTCCGCAAAGGAGTACGCGAGACCTATCGCGACATTCGCGTCAGGTTGGCAAGAATCAACTCGTTCCTCCAGGAACGCCTGACGGGAATGCGGATCGTCCAGCTTTTCGGCCAGGAACAGCGAGAGGCGCGAAGATTCGACGAGCTGAACCGTTCTCACCTCGACGCGCATCTAAAGTCGATCACCGTGTACGCGCTGTATTTCCCGGCGATCGAGCTCCTGACATCGATCGCGCTGGCGATACTTATCGTCGCCGGTGCGGCACGCGTGCACGCGAACATGCTGACCGTGGGAACAGTCGCGGCGTTTCTGCAGCTGGTGCGGCGATTCTTTCAGCCCCTGCAGGATCTCTCGGAGAAGTACAACATTCTGCAGACGGCGATGGCGAGCTCGGAGCGAATCTTCACGCTGCTGGACACGGTGCCGACCGTCCCGGACAACGCTCGCGATGTCGGAGCTCTGAGGAATAAGAATGGAGTCGAGGTGGTCTTCGAGGATGTGTGGTTCGCATACGACCTCGCGCATCTCGCGAGACACAAGCCGGGGACCGAGCTCGAGCGCACGCCAGTGGAATGGGTGCTGAAGGGCGTCAGCTTTACCGCGCGGCCCGGTGAGACGCTTGCTCTCGTGGGGCACACAGGAGCGGGGAAGACGACGATTGTCAACCTGCTCATGCGCTTCTACGACCCCCAGCGCGGCAGGATAGCGATCAATGGAGTGGACATTCGCGCCATGCCGCTGCAGGAGCTGCGCTCGCTGATCGGGTACGTTCAACAGGACATCTTCCTCTTCGCGGGAGACATCGCCACCAATATCCGGCTGTCAAATCCGATCAGCGACGAAGAGGTGGTACGCGCGGCGGCCGAAGTCGGCGCTGATCGAATTATCCGAGGATTCCCCCAGGGATACGGCCAGGTCCTCGGTGAGCGAGGGGCATCGATAAGCGTGGGGGAGCGTCAGCTGCTTTCGTTCGCCCGCGCGATCGCCGCGAACGCGCCGCTTCTCCTGCTCGACGAAGCGACGAGCGCAGTCGACAGCGAAATCGAAGCGGAAATTCACGCCGCGCTGAGCGTGCTGGTTGCCGGCAGAACCACGGTCGCCGTGGCGCACAGGCTGAGCACCATCGCCAACGCGGACATGATTCTCGTGCTGCATCACGGGGAAATCGCCGAGCGCGGTACCCACGAGCAGCTTCTCGAGAGAGGTGGTCTCTATAGCACCCTCTGGCGTCTCCAGGCCGGAGAGTCCGAGTCACTTTTGCAGCGTGTGGGGTGACGCTTGCCGCTCATTTGGTGCATCCGTAGTTTGAGGCACGAAGGCATCCGTCATTCGTCCACACGTGGTACTTACCTACCAGTCATTCCATTCCAATGAGCTCCCACTAGTGCACCTTGCTGTTGCTGCTCGCACTGATGTCGGTCGAGTTAGAAAGGGTAATGAGGACTCGCTCCACGCTTCGGCCAACGCTTATCGCGGGCTGTTCATAGTCGCGGACGGTATGGGTGGGCACGCGGCCGGGGAAGTCGCAAGCGAGATGGCGGTGGAGATCGTGAGCCATGATCTCTCCGACCTGAACGACCTCGAGGCAGCAGACTCGCACGACAAGGTGGCGCGCTCGCTCCGCGATGCGAATCGGGCCGTGTTTGAGCGGACCCGCACCGAGCGCGACAAGCTGGGAATGGGAAGCACCGTCTCCGCGCTCCTTCTGTCGGAGACCAGATATGTGGTGGGACACGTGGGCGACTCGCGCATCTATATCGTACGGGATGGCACGATGCACCAGCTCACGAAGGATCACTCCCTGGTACAGGAGCAGGTCGATGCGGGGCTTCTCACGCCGGAGCAGGCGCGAAGGCATCCGCAGAGCAATGTCATTACCCGCTGCATCGGAATGGCCGACGAGATAGAGCCGGACGTGTTCGACGGCGAGGCCCGTGTCGGTGACGCGTTTCTTCTCGCCAGCGACGGCTTGACGGGGATGATAGATGACCGGCGTATTCAGCAGCTTCTGATGTCGCGCGCCAAGCCGGAGCGAATCGTCGACGCGCTTATCCAGGAAGCGAACATGAACGGCGGAAACGACAACATCACCGCCGTGGTAGTGCGAGTACTGGCGGCCGAATCGGCGAACACCGACCGCGAGGTCACCCCAATCCCACCGGCGCGCACGCATGGGTGACGACAAAGACTCCGTAGCCGACGTCGCGCAGCTTTACCTCGGGAACATTCTGTACGCGTTGGAGCGGGCCGCCTTGGGCCTCGAGGAGGAGAACAAGGTAGCAGACGCCGGGTTTTATCGGGGCATTGCGCGAAAACTGGCGGATGCGCGCGGCAGAGAGGCCAAGCGCGACCGGTGACTCCAGGAATACGGGCCACAAACATCAAGCCGAAGACCACAAAACAACCACGCGCCGCTGCTTCGATCCGCGCGTTCAAGGATGCAGCCGCCTGGGAGTTGTGGCTCGAGAAAAATCAGACTGCCGTCGACGGACTCTGGATGCGCATCGCGAAGAAAGCATCGGGGACGAAATCCGTCACCTATCCCGAAGCCGTCGAGATTGCACTCTGCTATGGCTGGATAGACGGTCAGGGGCGACCCCATAGCGAAACCGCATGGCTGCAGCGCTTCATGCCGCGCCGGCCGAAGAGCATCTGGTCTAAGATCAATCGCGAGAAGGCGCTGGGCCTGATCGACACTGGAAGAATGAAACCGGCCGGACTCGAACAGATCGAACGGGCGAAACAGGATGGCCGCTGGGAATCAGCGTACGACTCGCCGAGGAATGCCACCGTCGACCCGCAATTTCAGAAAGCGCTGAACAAGAATCCGCGCGCGAAGGCGTTCTTCAAAACGATCAACGCGGCAAACAGGTACGCGATACTCTGGCGAATTCAAACCGCCAGAAAGGCCGAGACCAAAGCAAAGCGCATTCGGACTTTTATCGAGATGCTGGAGAAAGGAAAGACCCTGCATTAGATAACTTCGCATGCCGAACTCGCAGCCGATTGTCATTCGCATAAAGAAGGGGAAGGACGGGCGGACCGCACTCAGCTGCACCCGTGCCGATGGAACCACGACGTGGCAGCGGCAGGAAGGAAGGCAGGCGACGTTCTTTCCAAAACACGACCTCACGCACTATGCGGTGGAGACCGCGCTCGGTCATCAACAGGGGTTCTACGGTTTGGTCTCTGCAGGCTGGGATTTTGCCGATTTTGGTAGTCCGTGGCCGCGTGGGAGATTGCCCGTCGAGGCACACATTTCGGAAATGATCGTTGGTGTCTTCGATCTGGAGCGGCGCATCGGAGAACGACCGTCCGCGCAGGAGCTGAACGAGAAGCTTGCCGAGTACTCTGTTGAAAATGGCCTGCCTCAACAACGTCGGCTTACGGAGGAAGATCTCGATCGCGTCAGAGAGAAGCGCGCCGAGATGTTCGCAAAGTGGGAGGCGGTCCGACCAGGGGATGCGCTCGAGATACCATTCGAGGTCGCGCAAGCTAACTTACATGGATCACAGCGCTGAATCCGGAGAATTCATGGGAACCGCGACACTTACGGCACCTGAGCAGGTCACGGACACCTTTCCGATCAACGGAACGGACTTCGTTGAGTTCTACGTCGGGAACGCAAAGCAGGCGGCGCAGTTCTATCGCAACGTTTTCGGATACAGGATTCTGGCGTACCGGGGGCCGGAGACCGGAACGCGAGACCGAGCCAGCTACGTGCTCGAGCAGGACAAGGTAAGAATCGTTCTCACCACCGCGCTGCGCCCGGACAGCGACATCGCGACCCACGTCCACAAGCACGGCGACGGCGTCAAGGACATCGCGCTCTGGGTCGACGACGCGAGAAAGGCTTTCAGGCTCGCCGTCGAGCGCGGCGCCAAACCCGCCTATGAGCCAAAGTCGCTGGTCGACGAGCAAGGCGAGGTAGTCATCGCCGCCATTCACACCTACGGCGAGACGATTCATACCCTGGTCGAGCGAAAGAACTACAAGGGTCTGTTCATGCCTGGCTTTGTTCCGTTCGCCGGTCGTGGCGATGCGAAGGGCGTCGGGCTCAAGTACATCGACCACTGTGTCGGCAACGTCGAGCTCGGCGCAATGAACAAGTGGGTCAAGTACTACGCTGACGTGCTCGGCTTCAGCCAGCTGATTTCGTTCGACGACAAGGCGATCTCCACGGAGTATTCGGCGCTGATGTCGAAGGTCGTCGCCAACGGCAATGGCCGGATCAAGTTTCCGCTCAATGAGCCGGCGAAGGGCAAGAAGAAATCACAGATCGACGAGTATCTCGAGTTCTACCAGGGGCCCGGATGCCAGCACATCGCGATCGCGACCGACAACATCATCGACACGGTCACGAAGCTGAGAGACAACGGAGTCGAGTTTCTCCGGGTGCCCGGCACCTACTACGACACCGTTACCGAGCGCGTTGGCAAGATCGACGAAGATCTGGCTCCTATCCGTGACCTCGGCATCCTCGTTGATCGCGACGAGGAGGGATATCTGCTCCAGATATTCTCGAAGCCGATGGAAGACCGACCGACGCTCTTCTACGAGATCATCCAGCGGAAGGGC
>CATPBN010000032.1 GCA_955652635.1 uncultured Gemmatimonadaceae bacterium | reverse complement strand
CCCTATCCAGGACGCGCTAGAAGCCGCTCGTCGGTCGGCTCACCGCGAAGATTCCATCGGTCATGTCGATCCTCACGACGCCGCTGTTCCAGACATCGCCACCCAGAACTCCGTCGAGAGACGCGAGAACCTGATAAACCGGCGCCCGCACGACGGCGCCCTTGAACAGTATCGGAAACCCGCGCACGAGAACGCGAAGGTCGGGAAGCACCGGGGCGCGCAAGGAGATCTCGCCGCCCAGCCCGCCCACGCGCCGACTCTCTGTCCTTGCCGCCTTGAGCTGCAACTTGTCGAGTAGTGTCTCGGTCACGAACGTCAGCTGTGCCCCCGTGTCCAGTCCGAAGTGAAGCGGGATCCCATCGGTGCTCGTGATCCGCACCACCGGTAAACCGACCCAGAACATGTTGCGATCCGAGAAGTGGCGCGAAGTTGCCGGATTGCGCAAGCGCATCGTGCCCTCACGATAATCCACCTCGATGTCGAGCTGGCGGATGATATCGAAGCCGATGATGCCATCGAGCTTCATCTGCTTACCCTGATCGATGGGCCTGGGCTCGCTGATCCGCATCATTGATTCGGTGACGATCATCGTCGGCGCGTTGCGGACTACGACCTGCCCGATCTGCATCTCGGGAATGAGCGACGGGTTGGCCGTCACTCTGCCCGTGCTCGTCACGATCTCCAATGTGTCCGGAACGATGGGGACGATGTTCAGGTCCCGGGCGACATCGGACGCCAGCATCGTCATGCTCGACCCGGTGTCCAGCCAGAAGTTGTACGCCTTGCCCCCTATTCTCACCGGAATCAGTGGAGTGCCTACCTCCGAGACGGACATTGGCAAAAGAGCGGATTGCGAGCGGAATGTGAGTGACTTCGGCGGAACATTCTTGAACGCGGTCGCCCACCGCTCGATGCTCGCGCGATCGCTGCGATCAGACTTGGCTTCGGACGACTCGTTCCGCAGCGCAGCGAGCATCGCCCACTTTTCCTGATACTGAAGGGTCGCAGTGTAGATAACCTTCGAGCCGGTGCGAATGACGGAATCAGTCGCCGCGCGGCGCAGCTGCCCGAATCCCTTCTCCGCCGTATCTATGTCGCCGTCCATCAGACTCTTTAGAGATTGGGCGAACGCCTTCTCTGAGGGTGTGCGCGCGGCTTCGACGGCCTCGTCGGGGTGGAGGTCGGCAAGCGCCTCCCAATAGTTGAGGTGGCGGGGTGGAAGCGCGCCCTGAGAATGTACGCACGCCGAGATGGTAATGACCGCCAATACGGCGGATTTCGTTTGTCGTGTTAGTGGCGACACAGTGGATCTCTCTGCCTTCGCATGCGTTGGCGCGACCGGTGCATAATTCCTCAACCGCCGATCAACGGATTAGCAGAAGCTAGGATGCTACACACGGATTATCCACGGGACTTCAGAGCATAACGGCCATAATTGAGGAAAGGCCGATCGGATCTAGGAATTTCATCCGGTGTATCTTTGACAATACAACACGCGGCAAGATCACAGCTATTGGACAGTCAAAGAGCGATCAGATGAGCGATAAGATCAGGAAGAGTGACGAGGAGTGGCGTAAGGAGCTCACGCCGGAGCAATACCGGATTGCGCGACGGAAAGGAACTGAGCGCGCCTTTACCGGTGAGTACCATGACAGTAAGGAACCAGGCACATATAAGTGCATCTGCTGCGGTACACCACTGTTCGATTCCAACGCGAAGTTCGATTCCGGCACAGGTTGGCCGAGCTTCACTCAGCCTGTCACAGGCGAGAACGTGCGGACTGAATCAGACTCGAGCCTCTTCATGAAAAGGACGGAAGTCCTGTGCGCGAAGTGTGACGCGCATCTCGGGCACGTATTTGACGATGGTCCTGGGCCAACGCACCAGCGCTACTGCATCAACTCCGCATCGCTAAAGCGCGAAGATCGATAAACGAGGGTCAGCGCTTCAAATAAAGGAATTCGCCTAAGGAATTCGCTTTCAGCGCGAAGCCGCGGGCGTCAACGCCATGATAACCGGCGTGCTCTCGTTTCCGCTGCGGTCCACCGCGGAAACACTCACCGCATCCGCAAACGCCCCGCCCGCGGGCCGCGGCACGACGTAGAACCGTTGGAGTCCGGGCAAAACGTCGGCAGTCCAGTCGTTTCCCACCCTGGTGCGAACCAGCCAAAGCCACGTTGGCTCGGTGCCCTGAGGCTGCAGAGAGACTGTGTTTGCCAGCGTCACCGCATCAGTGCCAACACGCACAATCGGAGGAAGTGGCGGCACGCTATCCAGCCACGTCGAGGCGGGGACAAGCGTTTTATTCGCGTACGGACCCGACATGAGCTTCTGCGGCAGATTGTCGCCGTTTCCCATCAGAGTGCGCATGCTGAAATACACATTCCCCGTGGCCCCTGGCTGAGCACGAGTGAGCGCGATCTGATTGAGCATCTCCTCCGCGAGCCATCCGGACGGCGTGCCAGTCACCTTGTCGACGTAGTTGCCGGGCCAGATGTGCCGGCCCCTCGCGTTCTGCTCAACCCACCATTGCAGCAGAACCGGGTAGCTCAAATCGGGGCGGTCGATCGGCCAATAAAGTTGGGGTGTGAAGTAATCCGCCCATCCATTCAACACCCATTTCCGCGAGTCGCCGTAAAGCTCGGCGTATGAATCGAACCTTCCCTCAGTTGCAGGTGGATAGCCCGGACGCCAGACGCCGAATGGGCTGATCCCAAATTTCACCCAGGGTTTCCTCGCCTTGATTCCTACGTAGACCTGGTGAATCAGACTGTCGACGTTGGCCCGTCGCCAATCGTCTTTCGCCAGCGACCCACCCGAAGCCTTGTACCGCCGCCAGCTCGTCGCATCGGGGAAATCAATGATATTGCCGTGCCTATCCCTCTCCTTGTACGGATAGAAGTAGTCGTCGATGTGAACGCCATCGATGTCGTAACGCTTGACGACATCGAGCACCACGCGGATCGTGTGCTCACGGACTGCTGGCTCCCCCGGATCCATCCACAAGTTGCTTCCATATCGCTTTACCAGTTCCGGGTGCGTAACGCTGATGTGATCCCGCGACGGAGCGGACCTGGCGGAGGGATGGCGCGCGCGATAAGGATTGAACCACGCGTGCAGCTCGAGACCGCGTCGATGCGCTTCGTTGACCGCGAATTCGAGCGGATCGTAGTATGGGTCCGGTGCTCGCCCCATTTTTCCAGTTAGATATTCGGACCATGGCTCGTAGGGCGACGCGTACAATGCATCGGCGGCGGGCCTCACTTGCAGAATCACGGCGTTAAGCCTGAGCTGCACGGCGCGGTCGAGCATCTCGAGCAGCTCCTGCTGCTGTTGGCGCGTCGACAAGCCCGGCTCCGACGGCCAGTCGATGTTCTGGACCGTCGCTATCCAGGCCGCTCTGAACTCGCGCCGAACTGGGGGTGGCGGCGTCAGGTTTTGTGCGGAACTTACCGGAGCTTGGCCGCACGCAGTGTCGGAACTGCCGAGCACAAAAAGTGAAAGGACCAGTACGCTGAATCGGGTTTTGGGCATAGGACACAATGTAAATCAGGTGGGGGTGAAAACGGCTCCGCCTTCTCGGCACCCGACATATTTTTTAGAGAGTACAAAGTTCCCCGGCGAGACATGGACTTGACCGATGCCAAGCGACCAGTGCTCAGAATCGCTACCACCGACCTTGGTCGCGCCAAGTAGCCCGATGGCGATTGCAACGATCAATCCGGCAACGGGAAAAACGATTCGCACTTTCGAGTCGTTCTCCGCTGCTCGGGTGAGCGAGTGTCTCGATCGAGCGGCCACCGCATACCGGGCGCACCGCAATACACCATTCTCGGAGCGCGCGCAGCGAATGCGGAAAGCTGCGTCGATCCTGGACGCCGACTGCCGTGAGCTCGGACGTCTCATGACACTGGAAATGGGGAAACCCATCGGATCCGCCATCGCCGAGGCCGAGAAGTGCGCGACAGCGTGTCGGTACTATGCGGAGAACGCCGAGCGGTTTCTCGCCGATCAGCCGGTGAAGATCGAAGGCGGCAAGAGTTGGGTCACGTTTCAGCCAATCGGGGTCGTTCTGGCCATCATGCCGTGGAACTTCCCGTTCTGGCAAGTCTTCCGGTTTGCGGCACCGGCGCTCATGGCTGGGAATGCGGGTGTTCTCAAGCACGCCTCGAACGTTCCACAGTGCGCGTTGGCGATCGAGGATGTCTTTCGTCGGGCCGGGTTTGTCGATGGACTTTTTCAGACGCTTCTGATCGGCTCCGATCTCGTCGAAGGAGTTGTCGCCGACAAGCGTGTCGCTGCCGTCACACTTACCGGTAGTGAGGGAGCTGGCAGATCGGTCGCCAGCGCCGAGGGAAAGAATCTAAAGAAATCCGTTATGGAAGTTGGCGGCAGCGATCCTT
>CATPBN010000031.1 GCA_955652635.1 uncultured Gemmatimonadaceae bacterium | reverse complement strand
CCGCCATACCTATAGTAGTGGCCGCGAGCCCAGCGACGCGCCTCGCTGCGCAGACCACCGCTCCTCCCACCGCCCGAATCATCCCCCGAGTCGACACTCTCCACGGCGAGGTCCGCACCGACAACTACTTCTGGATCCGCATCAAGTCCGACCCTCTGGTGATCGCCTACCTCGAGGCGGAGAATGCGTACACCGCCGCCAGGATGAAGCACACTGAGGCGCTCCAGCGGAAGCTCTACGACGAGATGCTCGGCCGCATCAAGGAGACGGATCTCTCCGTCCCCTATCTCGATCACGGCTACTGGTACTACAATCGCACCGAGAAAGGAAAGTCATATCCGATCCACCTTCGCAAAAAGGGATCGCTCACCGCCCCTGAAGAAATCATCCTCGATGAAAACCTCCTCGGCGCGGGAAAAAAGTTCAACGGGGTAAGCTCCCTCCACGTGAGCCCCGGCGGATCGCGACTCGCCTACCTCCACGACACCACCGCGCTCCGCGTCTACACTCTCTACGTCAAAGAGCTAGCCAGTAGTACCGTGCTCGGCGATTCAATCTCTTCCGTAGTGCCGTCGATCGCCTGGGCCAACGACACCATTCTCTTCTACCAGACCGCCGACTCGGCGCGCCGGGCTAATGCGGTGTGGCGTCATGTGCTGGGGACGCCGAGGTCGAGCGATGTGAAGGTGTTCCAGGAGGACAACGTCCTCAACGAGCCCGGCGTCGCCCGCTCGAGAAGCGGGAACTACATCTACATCTCCGACGACGGATACACGTCGTCCGAGTGGCGCCTGATTCCGACGGCGAATCCAGCAATCAATCCACAGGTGATCGTCGCGCGTAGCCCAAACGTCGAATACCAGATCGACGACATCGACGGGGCGTTCCTGATGACCACCAACTACAAGGCGCGGAACTTCAGGGTCCAGCGAATTCCCACCGACCAGGTGTGGGGCGGGAATTGGCTCGACATGATCCCGGCGACGGACTCGGTCTTCATCGAGTACCTGGTGCCGTTCAGGAACGACCTTGTCGTCGTCGAGAGATCCGGCGGATTGCAGCGGCTCCGAGTCATCGATCTCAAGACCAACGCTGTCCACTACATCACGTTCCCCGAGCCGGCGTACGCGGTGACGCCGAGGCAGAACGCCGAGTTCGATACGCGCAACCTGAGATTCGTGTACTCGTCACTGCTCACGCCGCCGTCGACGTTCGACTACGACATGGGGACCAGAGAACGCGTGCTAAAGAAGCGGGTAGAGGTGCCGACGTACGATCCGTCGCGGTACGAGGTGAAGCGGTTCATGGTGACGGCGCGCGATGGGGCCCACGTGCCGGTCTCGATGATCGTCCGCAAAGGATGGAAGCAGGACGGAGCTTCGCCACTCCTCCTGTACGCGTACGGATCTTATGGCTATACAACCGAGCCGACATTCGACTCGAACGTGCTGAGTCTCGTCGACCGCGGGTTTGGCTACGCAATCGCGCACATCCGCGGCGGGCAGGAGATGGGCCGGGCGTGGTACGACGAAGGGAAGATGATGAACAAGTTGCACACTTTTCAAGACTTTATTGATGTTGCCGAATATCTCGAAAACCAGAAGTTCACCAACAAGACCAAGCTCGTCGCCAACGGATTGAGCGCGGGAGGACTGTTGATGGGAGCGGTCACCAACATGCGGCCCGACCTGTTCCGCGCGGTCGTCGCCGACGTGCCGTTCGTCGACGTCATCAACACGATGATGGACGCGTCGATTCCGCTCACCGCGCAGGAGTGGCAGCAGTGGGGCGATCCGCACATCGCTGATCAGTACGTGTACATGAGATCGTACTCGCCGTACGACAACGTGGAGAGGAAGAATTATCCGTGGCTGCTCGTTACGACATCATTGAATGATTCGCAGGTCGGTTACTGGGAGCCGGCGAAGTGGGTGGCGAAGCTGCGCGCTATGAAGACCGATTCGAATCCGTTGTTGCTCAAGGTCAACATGGCGGGCGGCCACGGCGGTTCGTCGGGGCGGTACGACTCACTCCGCGAGGAAGCGTTCCGCTACGCCTTCATACTGGACGCCGTCGGGATGGCACAACGATGAGACCGATCGGACGACTCACCGCCGAGAATTGGGTCGCGCATCTCGTGCTCGTTCTCGCCGCCGCGGCCGCCGCGGCTGTCCTCGCCAGCCGCGCCGAGGGTGAGCTGGCCCGCAAGGGGATCGCCGTCGTTCTGGGTGTGCTCGCGGTGATGCTGATACTCCAGACCGTCGTGGAGAGTGCCCCGGACGCACCACGTAGTTACAGATTCCCGTATCCAATCTGCGCAGGGGCGTCGATCTTCATGATCGAGGGACAGATGATGCAAAACGAGCAAATCATCGACGGAACCGCGGCGGTGAGCGGGTTCCTTTTTGCAATCGGAATCAGCGTGTTGGCGTTCCAGGTTCGAGGGCTGCTCCGTTCGCCCTAGGCCAGCACCGGTAGACGAGTTCGAAGCGCCCGCAGCCACGAGCCGGCCCGCCCACAGCCCCCGGCCGCTAGTCTTCGGTTGGCAGTTCGTTAAATGCGTCGGTACCGACCTATCGCAGGTTGCGGAAGTAGTCGCAAGGTGCGGCGCTCGGGGTTGCTGGAACCCTTGGGGGAAAGCGGTAAGTCAGTGCGGTATAAGGACTTAGACTTCGAGTACAAGCTAGTGCGGCGGTTGCCCTGACAGCAGGTAGCACCGGCTGGCCGTACCCAGTCTATAGTGTGAGGCTGTGAAAGCCGCCCGTCGATTCCTTGCGCTTCAGGAGAATACAGATGAGCAACAAAAAGGG
>CATPBN010000030.1 GCA_955652635.1 uncultured Gemmatimonadaceae bacterium | reverse complement strand
CTGGCCGTTCGAATCGAACACCTCGAATACCCGAACGTCCGGATGATAGACCGGAATGTCGCGCCTCTCCTTGAACGTCAAACCATATAGCCGGTTCGCAGCGAAGAACACTCCATTCTGCAAGACGCTGTTCAGCTCGAAGTAGGGCGCTATCTGCGATTCATCGAGGTTGTACTTCGCCTTCCTTACCTGCTCCGCGTAGTACTGCCAGTCCCATGGCTGGAGCTTGAATCCACCACTTTGCGCGTCGATCAGCTTCTGCATGTCCGTCGCTTCCGCGCGCGCTTTGGCAGTGGCCGCCGGGGCAAGGTCGGTCAGCAGCTTGATCGCGTTTTCCGGATTCTTGGCGCCCGCGCTTTGGGACTCCAGTGCGTACGCCGCCCAGTTAGGATATCCGAGCAGCTTGGCTTTCTCCGCGCGCAGCTCCGCCATACGGCGAATCGTGCTTCGCGTATCGTTGGTATCAGCGCGCGCTGTGCGCATCGTCGACAACTCGAACAGCCGCTGGCGCACCGCGCGGTTCTTGAGCTCGGCCTGAGCCGGCTGCTGCGTGGTGTTGCGGAGCGGAAGCACCCACTTTCCCGTGAGCCCGCGTGCCTTTGCCGCTTGAGCGGCGGTCTCGATCTCGTCCGGGCTCAGTCCGTCCAGATCGGAAACCTTGTCCACCACCAACGCCCCGGTTTTGGTGCCGGCGAGAAGCTTGGTGGAGAAATCGGTGGAGAGCTTGGATAACTCCTGGTTGAGCGCGCGCATCCGGATCTTGTCCGCTTCGGACAGATTAGCACCGGCCGCCACGAAATCGCGATTGTAGCGTTCGATCAGGGCCGTCTGCTGCGAATTGAAGTTGCTCGAAGCGCGGTGATCGTAGATGCTCTTCACGCGACGATACAGCTGATCGTTCAGATAGATCGCGTCGCTATGGGCCGCGAGCTTGGGCGCCACGATCTGTTGCACCTTTTGCAGCGTGTCGTTGGTATTGGCGCCAATCACGCCGGAGAACGCCTTGGACGCGCGCGTCAACAAGGCTCCGGACTTCTCCATCGCAACTATAGTGTTGTCAAACGTCGGAGGAGTTGTCTGCTTCGCGATCGCGTCGATCTCGGCGAGCTGCTGGCGCATTCCTTCCTCGAGGGCAGGTTGGTAATGCTCGTTCCGGATGAGATCGAAGCGGAGCGCATGATATGGCAGCGAGCTCTCGACGAACAGCGGATTCGATCCTGCGGCGACGACCGGTGTCGGCGTAGACCCACTCTGGGTAGCAGTCGGCGCGCAACTGATCGCAGCCATCGCGAAACACGCGAGCGCTAATGAAGGGAGCGCCGAGCGGCTCGCCCGGGCGTTTGCACGATAGATGGAGTTTTTCATGGATACCGTAGGAGGTGCATTGTTGCAAAATTGCCGAGCGGCGTGGGACTATTCCAGAGGCATGGCTGCCGGGAGTCCCGCAACATGATTACACCTTGACGCGTCGAAGGTACCGCGTAGGCGGGTTGGCGACGATTCCCGCCGTGACAGCTCGCCTTTCCTAATTCAGGAGCCTCTTGGGCTGACTGTCCTCAACGGGAACCCTCGCTGCATCGTTCGCCGTCGTGGTGCGCGGCGGTGGCGCGTCAGAGAGCCCAGTAGGAGCATCGTCCCCTACCCCCGAAAAGCTCTTTCTGAACTCTCTGATCGCCTTCCCCATCGAGCCGCCGATTTCCGGAATGCGTTTCGGCCCGAACACGAGCGCTGCCACGGCAACCACCATCAAAAGGTGCGGCAGACTCAGATTCTCGAACACTTCCACTCCTGCGGACAGTTGATGCGGACGGGCAACTCCGTGGCGCTGATCTCCCGCGGCATTTCGCTCGGCATGTGAGTCTACAACGTGTGCCGCTGCTGCAAGCCATCGCGTACCGATCTTAGCGGATTCTTAACGCTGGCGTGGGGGCCCCTCTCCTAGCTTTTCCGCCATACGATTGCCGAACGCGCGAACGACTCATACAGTTCGTTGGTCGCTTGCGGATCGAGGGCCTGTTGGCTCGTACACATCATCGTCAACGTCGGGATGACGCTCAACCTGATGCCGATAACGGGAATTCCACTCCCGTTCTTCAGTTACGGGGGATCGTTCATGCTCGCGTGCTGGCTGGGAGTAGGGATCCTGATGCGAATCTCTTACGAGGGCCGCGGAGGATTTCCGGCCAGGGCGGGGCGGTGATGGCCCCCGAAGCGCCGCCGTATACCCTGCTCATAATTGAAGACGAGATCGAGATCACTCGCGCGGTCGGCGCCGCATTGCGCGAGCAAAATCCCGCGATAATCGAAGCAAGCGGCGGCAAGACGGGGCTCGACGCGGTCAAGAGCTCGCATCCCGACATCATCATTCTCGATCTTGGCCTTCCGGACCTCGATGGACTCGAAGTCTGTCAGCGCATCCGCGCGGTGACCGATGCCCCTATCATCGTGCTCACTGCCCGGCACGGCGAAGCCGACACCGTCGCTTTACTGAACGCCGGCGCGGACGACTACATCATCAAGCCGTTTTCTACACAGGAGCTCGCGGCGCGAGTTGCCGCGCAGCTGAGGCGAGCCGCTGTGCCGCGTCATGCTCCGGTCTCGATAAACGCGGACGGCCTCTCGATAGACATCCACCTCCGACAGGTTAAGCGCGGGCCGATGTTGGTCCGACTAACCCCAATCGAGTGGGAGATACTGGCCGTGCTCACTTCCGATCCCGGGCGGGTGTTCACTCACCAGCAGCTGTTCAAGGCGGTTTGGAATCGCCCGTACGGCGATGCACGCCTCTATCTCAGAGTGCACCTCACCAACCTGCGGCGCAAAATCGAGCGCGACCCGGCGGATCCTCGTCTCATCATCACCGAGCCGGGCGTCGGCTATCGCTTCGTCGCGGAATGGTGATGAAAAGGACGGCTCGGCAAGTCGAATGGGCGCTGTGGCTCTTGGTCCTCGTCTTTGCGACCCTAATCATGCGCAGCTCGCGCGGGCAGATCGAGCAGGCGCACGCGGCATTTGTCTACATCCTGATCGTGCTCGGAGCCACGGCAGGCGGTGAGCGCTGGCTGGGCATCTTCGTGGCGCTGCTCGGGTTTCTATCGATCAACTATTTCTTCCAGCCGCCGTTCGACACACTCACGGTCAACGGGGCGCCGGATCTCCTCGCGCTCGTCGCGTTCCTCGCCACCGCGCTGGTCGCAAACCACTTGTTGGCGCGTGCGCGAACCGAGGCCGAGCGTGCGAGGCGGCACGCGGAGGAAATCGAGCACCTCTCGGAAGAAGTCAGGCACGCCGAGGCGCTCCGCGAAGCGAACAGGATGAAAGATGTTCTCCTCGCGTCGGTGTCGCATGACTTGCGGACGCCGCTGACTGCGATTCGCGCTCTGGCGCAGGACATCCAGACCGATGGATCCCGCGCGCGGTCCCACGCCGGAGTGATCGTCGAGCAGGCTGATCGTCTCGGGAAGATGGTGGCCGACGTGCTGGATCTGTCACGGTTGCGCGCGGGCGCGTTTACGATGAATCCGGAGGTCAACACGGCCGAAGACCTGCTCGGCGCGGCCGTCCGCCAGTTCGCCGGCGTGCCGGACGCGGGCCGCATCGTGACCGTCATCGATTACACCAGACCGGCATTGCTCGGCACTTTCGACTTCGTGCAATCGCTCCGGGTGCTGACCAATCTGATCGAGAACGCGCTCCGCCATTCGCCGTGGAGCACCGCCGTGACGGTGAGCGTCGTGGAGACTGGCTCGAGCCTTTCCTTCCAGATCGCTGACAGAGGACCCGGTGTACCACGGTCCGAGCAGCAGCGGATATTCGAGCCGTTCTATCGGCCGAATGGGGCTTCGGCCGACGCTGGTGCGGTCGGCCTGGGTCTCTCTATCGCTAAGAGCCTCGCTGAGTCTCAGGGCGGCAGCGTGGCTTACGCCGACAGGCCGGGCGGTGGAAGCGTGTTCACATTCGAGGTGCCCGCCGCGGCCCAGGAGCTTGTGGAAACGCTCACCTGAGCTGAAGCAACTGTAGAGACGGGACTGTAACCAAAAACTACCCGCTTCCCGCGAATGGCTACATGCTGTTCGCTTCCCGCTTCACT
>CATPBN010000029.1 GCA_955652635.1 uncultured Gemmatimonadaceae bacterium | reverse complement strand
CATGCTGGCTTCAGGCTGACGCCTGTCGGGCTCAGCCCGCCGCCGGGGGCGCCATGACGAGTGAAAATCGCCGACCGAGCGAGCTGGTGGAGCAAGCGCGTTCGGCGGAAAAAGCGGGACACACCGCCAAGGCCCTGGGGCTGTTCGACGACGCGCTGAGCGCTCTTGGTGAAGGGAGCGCAGATCCGTACGTCGCGGACGTTCTGCGCTGGAAGGGAACCCTGCTGCGGGAGCGGGGAGAAACGGAAGGTGCGTTTCGCTGTTACAGCCGAAGCCTCGAGCAGGCTCGGCTCTCAGGTTCGGTCGGTGCTGAAGCACACGCGCTCAATTGTCAGGCGATAATCTCCCAGCGTCGCGGTGAGAACAGGGAAGCGGAGCGCCTCTACGCCGAGGCCGCGAAGCTCGCTGAGACGGTTGGCGACGCTCGACTTCTGGGAATGATCGAGCAGAATCGCGGTGTGCTCGCGAACATGCACGGCGATTTCGCGGCGGCCACTCAGCTCTATTCGAAAAGCCTCGACGCATTCGAGAAAGCCGGCGATGCCGAGCCCCTGTCGTGGGTCCTCAACAACATGGGAATGCTTCACACCAAAACCGGAAGCTTCGGTGAGGCGCGTGAATGCTTCGCGAGAGCGCTCGAGATCGCCCGCCAACGGGGCGACGCCGTTGTCGAGAGCGTCGTCTCCCTGAATCTGGCGGAGGCGTGGGTCGGAACGGGCCGCCTGGACCTGGCCGACGTTCTCTGCTCGCAGGCGCTTGAAGAAGCCCAACGTCGCGGTGACCACCTTACCGCGGCGGGCGCGCTGAAGGTGCGGGCAAGCATCGAGCGTCGACGCGGCGCGCTCGACAAGAGCATCGCGACGCTGCGAATAGCTATCTACGAAGCGGAAGGAGCGGAGGACCGGCTCCTTCACGCCGAGTTGCTGCGGGAGCTCGGCGAGATCTCCCGCGCCGTCGGGAACTCCGGGGCAGCGCGCTCCGCGTGGCGCGAAGCCGCCGATGCGTTCAAGCTCACGGGAGCTGCCCGCGACCTCCAGGAGGTCGAGGCGCAATTGGGGACGCTTCCGACCTAACCAGCTGCGCCGCAAACGGGTGACTCGATAGCTCGTTGCCTCGTCTGGGAAGCGTAGGTGGAAGCCCTCGCCAGAATGTCGTCCGACGCTGGCTGAGGCTCTTAGTCGCGTCCCATGACTCTTCGCAGGTCCACAGTAGAAGTAAAGGCGGTCGAATCCACCGCGGTCAACGCGAGCCTCGATCGCGCCAAGCTCGCCGAGCGCGAAGGACGCTGGGCTGACGCGTGCGCGATTTACGAGGAACTGGTACGGAATCCTCACGTGCACGCCAGCACGCGGCTCGCGGTGCTTCGCTGGCTCGGACGGGCCTACATGGAGCAGGGCAATCGGGGCGCGGCCCTTGACGTTCTGGAAGCGGCCGTCGCATCGGCCGACATCCTTGGTTCCCCTCCTGCGGTCGCCCAGGCTCTGAATGTCGTGGGGATCGTTTACCAAACGAGCGGCGATTTCGATCAAGCTGCGAAGATCTACGAGGCCGCCCGCGACAAAGCGGAGAGCGCCGGCGATGGAGCGTTGATCGCCATGCTGGATCAGAACCTTGGAACCGTCGCGATCATACGTGGCGATCTGCGCGGCGCGCTCGAAGCGTTCAGGCTGAGCCACCTCGGGTACCAATCGCTGGGGATGCGAAATCATGAGGCGCAGGTTCTCAATAACATCGGCCTCGCATACATGGAGCTTGGCGAGCTTGCCGACGCAGAAACCGCGTACGCGGAAGCGACTCGCGCATTTGAAGAGGACGGCGACCGGGCACGCCTGCTCGATCTCGCAGTGAACAAGGTCCAGCTCTATATCGCCGGCCGGCGCTACGACGAGGCGCTCTCGCAGTGCCAGGAGCTCCTCGCTGTAAGGAGCGAGGAAATGCCGTCGTGGCGCGGCGAGGTTTTTCGCCATGTCGGCGTCATCGCGCGCGAGCGGGCGCAATTCGTTGAAGCCGCGGAGTATCTGCACAAGGCAGATCTCCACGCCGGGGAAACGGGAGACCTCCTTCTCAAAGCGGACGTAGCCGAGCAGCTCGCAGAGCTTTTTTGGGCGCAAAAGCGCCACCGCGAGATGCTCCAGAGTCTGAACGAGGCGCACGCCCTCTATTCCCAAATGAAGGCGCAGCACCGTCTCGCGCAGGTCGAGAAGAGGAACGACGCACTCGAGTCACGGTTTCTGGAGATGGCGAGCCAGTGGGGCGACTCGATCGAAAGCAAGGATCGTTACACCCGCGGCCACTGCCAGAGAGTCGCGTTCTTCGCTTGCGTGCTGGCCGACAGCGCGGGATTCAACGCGCGCTCCCTCTTCTGGCTGCGGATTGGAGCGCTGCTCCATGACATCGGAAAGATCATCGTACCGACAGAGGTGCTGAACAAGCCGGGCAAGCTCACCGAGGAGGAGTGGGCGATAATGAAGAGGCATCCGCAGGCCGGACTCGAGCTTGTCGCCGACATCGATTTCCCCGGAGACATCAGGGCAATCATTCGGAACCACCACGAGCGCTGGGATGGAAAGGGCTATCCGGACGGCCTCGCGGGTGAAAGCATCCCGCTCGCCGCGCGCATCCTTTGCGTTGCCGACGTATACGACGCACTGACTACGACGCGGTCTTACCGTTCCGGGCTGACGCATTCGCGCGCTGCGGAGATCATGCTGTCTTCGGAAGGGCAGTTCGACCCGGAGCTGCTGGAAATGTTTTTGGACTGGGCCGAGACTGCGGACATTCCGGGCCGGCCGACACCGCAAAGGCAGGCGATTTTCGCGTCGAGCGCCTCTTCCTGAACCAAGTCAAAGAACAGGAACGAATCGTATACAATCGTAACGGAACGTTATATCGAAATGGACCAAGCCAGGGCGCGTCTTTTTTGTAACCCATTGTATTCATTAGACTTAGATCGGGGCACGCCCTATGCCAGCTTCCGGATGACAGGACTATCATCCTCTTTCGGGGGCTATCACGATGTCAATTCATCGTGCGTTTCCAAGATTGGCACTGACCGCGATCGCACTCGTCGCTGTTGCTTGTGGAGATTTCTCGCGCGCGACGAGTCCCACGCTCTCTCAAGCGAAGCTTGTCGCCGTCAGAAGCTCATTCTCGATGGTCGGGAGTGGCGCCAAAGCTCGCGCAATAAGATGGGCACCTGCACATTCGCGCGTCGAACAGAGCGCTTCGGCAGTCATTGGTCCGGACGGCGGCACCCTGTCGCTACCCGGTTCCGATTTTACGATGAATATTCCGAGTGGCGCGCTTTCGGCGCCGACGACGATAACGGTCGTCTCGAAGGGCGGAGCATACGTAGCCTACGAGATGCTCCCGCACGGTCTGCAGTTCCTCAAGCCAGTGACCGCAGTCCAGGGTCTCCAGAATACCGCGACCTATGGAACTGATGCCGGAAACGCGGTTCGCACCGCGTATCTGCCGGAGGGCAGCGACGCAATCGGTGTCGATGATTCGGCGTCACCGTCGGAGCTGGAAGCTGCGACCACCTATTTCACCGGTCCGCAGCATGTCGCCGAGACCCACGTCTGGATCATCAACCACTTCTCTCGCTACATCCTCATCTCCAACGTATGGGTATGCGTCGAAGGCTGTGGGGGCTAAAACCCAGAGCGTTTCCTTCGGTTACACTGGTCACTCGTGAGGTGAACGATATGTGCATAATGATCGTCGGACGGCGCCATGACGCCTGACCTGGGCCGCGCACGGAGTCTCGTCAACCTGGCGCGGGAAGCGGAGCAGCGCGGCGATGCTACGCGATCCGTGCAGCTGTACGACGACGCGCTCACTCTGTTGGCGGACGAGAGGGAGCTGCCGCTCCTCGCCGTCACGCTTAGATGGAAGGGCACGCTCCATCGCGAGCAAGGCGAGACCGAGCTGGCCTACCGCTGCTACAAGCAGAGCCTCGTTCACGCGGACACGTGCGGCTCGCTGAACGCCCAGGCCGCCGGTTACAACTGCCTGGCGAT